>DRKV01000001.1 GCA_011051635.1 Chloroflexota bacterium
ATGTAGCCGATGGAGAAGTCCACCATCTCGGCCCGGTCGGGGGTGATGGTGATGCCGTCGGCAGCGGCATCGAACTGGCCGTCGGCCACAGCCTGAATCATGCCTTCCCAGGCGGCTTCCGTGTAGACGGGCTTGCAGTTGATGCGGGCGCAGATTTCGTCCCACACTTCGTAGTCCCAGCCGGCGGGTTCGCCGGTCTCGGGGTCGATGTAGTTGAAAGGCAGGTAAGCGTTCTCCACGGCGATGGTGACTTCCCGTCCGCCCAGGTCGGGCAAGCCGCTCTCCTCACCACCGGACGCGGGGGCCTGCGTAGGCTCCGGAGCCTTCGTAGGCTGGGTGCTTTCTCCGCCAGCGGCGGGCTGCGCCGGGGTAGGCGTTGCCGCCGGTTTGCACGCCGCTAACACCATACTGATAGCGGTAAGCAAGGTAAGAAACCAGATGATTTTCTTCATGTTCTCTTCTCTCCTTTCGAGATGTACACAGAACAGGTACTTTACGGCATTTTTTAGGATAGAGGAATTTCCCCAAAAGCGCAAGCCCCCAAGAGCAATTTTAGCGAACTTTTATGCTTATAATGGGGGGGATTGGATGATTAGGTGAATGGGTGAGTGGGTGAGCGGGTGATTAGGGATTGAGGGTTGGGCGATTGGTAAAGCGGGAGTCTGGAGTGGATTGTGTTCCCAGTTGCCCTGTTACCCAGTCTCCCCGTCACCTTGTCACCCTATTACCCCGTCACCCACTTACCCACTTTCAAACTTCCAAACTTGCACACTTTCCGGAGGCCCTCATGTCCACACTCCAACTGACCCACTTCATCGACAACCACTGGGTTCCGAGCGTCTCGGAAGAGCGTTTTGCCGTGATTGACCCCTCCACCGAGGAGGTGATTGCCTGGGCGGCGCGGGGCGATGCTCAGGATGTGGAGCGCGCCGTCCAGTCGGCGCGGCGCGCCTTTCCCGTGTGGCGGGATACCAAACCCAGAGAGCGCAGCGCCCTGCTTTACGCCCTGGGGCAGGCTCTGCGGGAACAGGCCGATACCTTTGCCCGCTGGGAGGCAATGGACAGCGGCAAGCCCCTGGCCCGCGCCCGCCGCGAAATCCTCAGCACGGCGCGCTACTTCGAGTTCTACGCCGGGGCCGCCGACAAATTCTACGGCGACACCATCCCTCTGGGGCCGGATTACGTGGATTTCACCTTGCGCGAACCGCTGGGTGTGACTGCCCACATCGTCCCGTGGAACTTCCCCCTCAACATGATTGGCCGCAGCGTGGCCCCTGCCCTGGCGATGGGCAACACTGTGGTGGTCAAACCCGCCGAGCAGACCCCCATCACCGCCCTCAAACTGGCCGAACTGATGCTGGAACTCGGCTTTCCGCCCGGCGTGTACAACGTGGTGACCGGCTACGGCGAGGAGGCTGGCGCGCCCCTCAGCCGTCATCCCGGCGTAGATGGCATCACCTTCACCGGCTCAGTGGAAGTAGGCCGCCTCATCATGCGCGCCGCCGCGGAGCATATCCGCCCTGTGGTGCTGGAACTGGGCGGCAAATCCCCCATCATTGTCTTCGACGACGCCGACCCCGACCACGCCGCCGCCGAGACGGTCAAGGCGATTTACAGCAACACCGGGCAGGTCTGTTCGGCAGGCTCCCGTCTCCTGGTGCAGGAGGGCATCAAAGATGCGGTTCTGGAGGCTCTGATAGCGCGTTCCAAACGGGTGCGCGTTGGCCCCGCCCTGGAAGACCCCGACGTTGGCCCTCTGGTCTCGGATGAGCAGTACCGGCGCGTCCAGGGGTATGTGGAAATTGGGCAAAAGGAGGGGGCGCGGCTCATCTTTGGGGGTCAGCGACCCGCCGAAAGGGAGCGCGGCTTCTTCTTTTCCCCCACCATCCTGGATAGCGTCCATCCTCAAATGCGCGTCGCTCAGGAGGAAATCTTCGGCCCCGTTTTGGCGGTGCTCACCTTCCGCACGGAGGAGGAAGCCCTGGAGATTGCCAACGGCGTGCAGTACGGGCTGGTGGCGGGCGTGATGACCAACGACATCGGGCGCGCCCTGCGGATGGCGCGGGGATTGCAGGCCGGGCAGGTCTTCGTCAACGAATACTTTGCCGGCGGCGAGGAGACGCCTTTCGGAGGCTACAAACAAAGCGGTTTTGGGCGCGAGAAAGGCTGGGAAGCATTGTATAATTACACGCAAGTCAAAAATGTGGCAATCCGTATCCGCTAGAGACGTATGACGGATTGCGTTCCCTCAGGAGGCAGGTATGGCCGGTGTGTTTCCCAGCGCCGAGTGGTTGGCGGCGGTGGTAGAAAAATTGAACGCAGATGAAAAATACGCCCGTGTGGCCGCGAAGTGGGAAGGCGACATGAACTTCATCATCCTGCCGGGCGGCGCGTTGCATGAGAAGATGAGCATGTACCTGGACTTGTGGCACGGGAAGTGCCGGGGGGCGCGGGTCATTACGGATGAGCCCCTCCCGAAGGCGCGCTTTACCCTGCAAGCCGCTTATCCCAACTATGTCCGCATCTTGCAGGGGCGCATGGACCCTATCCAGGCCATGCTGACGCGCAAACTTTCCCTCAAGGGGAACATGGCGTACATCATGCGTAACGTGCCGGTGGTGCTGGATTTTGTGCGCTGCCTGCAGGAAGTTACCGAGGCTTATTTGGAGGAATGATGTTCGATAAAGACGCAATTTCTGTGGATGTAGGTGGCCGGTTGCGGGCGCTGCGCCAGGAGCGCAGTCTTTCGATGCGCGCTCTGGCCAACATGAGCGGCATCTCGGCCAACGCTTTGAGCATGATTGAACGCGGGCGCACTTCCCCCTCCGTGAGCACTTTGTATAAACTGGCTAATGCTCTGGGCGTTCCTATCACCGCCTTCTTCGAAGGCGTGCTGGAAAAGCAAGATGTCGTCTTCCGCAAGGCAACCGAGCGCACCCGCGTCCCCTTCTTGCGGGGGCTATGGGAGGGGCTGGGCGGTGAACTCTTCACCGGGCGGGTGGAGCCGTTTATGCTGACCCTGGAGAGCGGCGCTTCCAGCGGGCCGTTTGCGATGAGTCACTCCGGCCACGAGTTCGTCTTGTGCCTGCGCGGCCAGTTGGAATACCTGGTGGAAAACCAGCATTTTCTGCTGGAGGCAGGCGACAGTCTGATTTTTGCGGCGCAGTTGCAGCATCGCTGGCGCAACCCCGGTTCCATGGTGACCAATGCGGTCTTTGTTCTCTCGGATTTTCAGGAAAACGAGGACCCCGCTGCCATGCACCTGCACGGCAGCCGCCGCACCTTGGAGCCTGTCGAGAAAGGCGACGAACCCCCGGAGAATCCCGCCGGAGGCGAGGCCTGAGAGAGGGGAAAAACGCAAGTCGTAAACCGGCCCTTTGCATTCGCGTACTCTCCCTTGCAAACAGAAGCGGGACGGTCGAAACCGTCCCGCTTTTTGCGTCTTCAGGGGGCGAGAACTTCCTCCAGCCAGCGGCGCATCCGCTCGTAGTGCGACCCCTTCCAGTAGATTTGCCCGCACGCCGTACAGCGCTTGAACTCCTCGTAATACAGGCGGGTGAGCGGCTCCAGTTCCTCCAGCACGGCGCTTTTCGCAACCGCTTCCAGCGGGGCGTTGCAACGCGGGCAGCGCTGCATGGGAGCGATGGCCTCCCGCAGAGCATAATGCTCGACCACCTCGCGCAACTGCTCCCGCGGCTCCTTGCTGCGCATCCAGTGGCCGTAGCGGATGGCCTTGCGCATCAGTAATTGCCGGTCACGGGTCAGCAGGACTCGCCCCGCGGCGGCCATCCGGGTCAGTTCTCCATCCTGGAAGTCGTTGCGGTAGAGGGTATCGAAGCCCAGGATGCGGAGATAGGAGGCCAGCCGCCCCAGATGATTGTCCAGCACGAAAGGGGGTGCGCCCTCGTTGGATGGCCGCGGGGACCGACCCCTCCCGTAGGGGTGTGCCTCGATTTCGGAGGCGGGCGGCACCCCCAGGGTCAACGGGACGCGCTCCCCGTTCAGCAGGGCGTACCCTACTTCCACGGGGGGGACGCCCACAGAGGCCAGGAGGTGCTTCAAGGCGGGATGCTCCCCGCGGGGCAGGGAGACGACCAGCCGTTTCCCGCGCCGCCGTTCCGGGAGAAAATCGTTCAGTTCGCCGTACAAACGGATGCCGGCTTGCGGGAGCATGGGGTTCAGGCGCGCAAATCCTGGTATTCGGGGTGGCGCTCGATGTAGCCGCTTACGAACCAGCACAGGGCGCGCACGCGGCAATTCTGCTGGCGGGCGTATTCCAGCCCGGCGCGGGCCAGTTGGCTGCCGATGCCGCGTCCCCCGATGGCCGGAGGCACGCCGGTATGGGTGAAGATGAGGGTATCGCCGTGCCGGGTGTATTCCAGCACGGCGGTGTGTCCCTCCACAGCCAGGGTGAAGCGTTGTTCTTCGGGGTGATGGATGACTTGCATGGTGTGCGATGCGAGTACGTACTCCCCTCTCCCAGGGGGAGAGGAGCCGGGGGTGAGGGGACATCACTCCAGCGTCATCATAACGGTCGTCGTCCCCTCGTCGTCGGGCATGATGGTGATTGAGAGCGTTTGCCCTTCTTTGGCCCACGTCTGGATGTACATATCGCCCAGCGAGTCGTTGCTTTGCAGCGTCCAGCCCTGGTCGGGCAGGTTTTGGACGAAGTAGTCGGAGACGGTCTGCGGAGCGTCGGCAGTGGTCATCATGCTGTAGCCGCTCATGCTGGCGGTGACTTGCGCGCCGGGGTAAGCGGGCATACCTCCCAGGTTGCCGCCGCCGTTGTTTTCCCCGCCGTTGCCTCCACTGTTCTCCGGCGGGGTGATGGTGAAGTCGCCGTCTACGTCGCTCACTTCGTAGGTCAGCGAGCCTTTCCCGGCCACGCCGTTGCGCGTCTCATCCCAGGTCGCCGTCCAGCGAATCATGAAGGGCGGATACTTGCCGGCTTCGGTAATCCAGACCTCGGGGCGCATGTTGCTCATCTCGCCTTCGGCTATGGATTGCTCGACTTCGGGCGGGAGAGTGATGATGTAATGCGTGGCCTTGAAACCGTTGACGGTCTCCGTGCCGACTTTTTGGGTGTAGGTGCTGGCGTCGTTCAGGAAATCTGTCTGGAAAGTCTCGGTGATGGGAGATTCCTCCGATACGCCCTGGCTGTAAAAGCAGTCGCCCTCCGAGCAGAACCAGGCTTCATCGCCAATCTGGAAGGTCTCGAAATTGCCGTCGGGGCTGCTGATGGACATATGCTCCGCCGGAGGATTGGATGTGTGTTCCAGGATTACATCGTTGGTTTCGGCGTTGCCGCTTTCGGGCTGCCAGGTGGTGTGAATCGTAATCCGGTAACTTTGCGCCAGTGCGGCGATGTCCTGCACTTCGCCGGGCGCGGCCTCCCCACCGGTTGCGGGGGGCTGGGAGGGTTCTTCAGCGGTCGGGTTGGCGGGGAGGGTGGTAGGAGCAGTGGCAGGAGCGGTGGCTGCTCCGCTGCTTTGGGGGGCATTCTCTTGTGCAGCGGTAGGCGCAGGCGGGGGGGCTTCACCGCCGCCGGTCAGAAAATTGCAGGCCAGAGATACGCTCAAGAGGAGCGCGAGAAGGAAAAACAAACGGGTCTTCACAGGGGAAACTCCTTTCTGAAACGCTGATGGCGCAGATGTCGCCGCGGTTGCCGGAGCATCTGCAAGGTTGGGGGGCGGGTCAGGGGGTACGAGGTTAGGCCGTTGCGCCTGCCCAATCACCCCAGCACCCCGTTACCCACTTACGAGGTTGCGGGTTAGGTGGTCGCGAGGTTGGGAGTTGCGGAGTTAGGCCGTTGTGCCCAATCCCTAATCCCCAATCCCAAGTCCCTGCTCCCCTTCTCACGGCCCCTCAAAATACATCACCCGCCCGTTGGCGGCATCCGCGACCCACAGGCCGCCCTCGGCGTCGGCGGCCAGGCCGATGGGCAGGCCGAATTCTCCCGCGCCGCTGCCGAAATCGCCCCACACGCGCACCGCTTCGCCTGCGGGGGTGAACTCGATGACGCGGTAGCCCTCCGGGTCGCTGAGCGCTACGTTGCCGTTGGCGAGCACGGCGATGTACGGCTTGTTATCC
>DRKV01000002.1 GCA_011051635.1 Chloroflexota bacterium
ATTGCCGCTTTTCTTTCGTCTGGCGAAGGCGGGCTTTTCGCAGAAGCGCAAGACGCTGCTCAACGCTCTTTCGGGCGGGATGCGCTGGCCCAAGAGTGTGACGCGCGCCTGCCTGGAGGCCGCGGCGGTAGCCCCCGCGGCCCGCGCCCAAGCCCTGGATTGGCCGGCCTGGGCGCGGCTGACGAATGCAGCGGGAGAAATCCTCAGGCGCGCCGCAGATTCCGATATTCCCGCTTGATTTGCCAGACACGGATGGCCGCCTCCCGCTGGATGTCGAAGGACATCTTGGAGTGCCCCCATTGGCGGTCTGCGAAGTAGAACGGAATTTCTGTGAACGTGAAACCCAGTTTGTAAGCCAGGTAAATCATCTCCACCTGGAAGGCGTAGCCGTTGGAGCGGACGCGTTCCAGCGGCATGGTTTGCAGTACGGCGCGCCGCCAGATGCGGAAGCCCCCGGTGACATCGTGTACCGGCAGACGCAGGATGGCGCGGGCGTAGAAGTTCCCGAAGGCGGAAAGCGCCTTGCGCCAGCGCGGCCAGTTCTCATCCAGCCGCCCGCCGGGGACGTAGCGGGAACCGAGCGCTACGTCATACGTCTCCAGGGCGGCGTAGAGTTCGGGGATTTTGTCCAAGGGGTGCGAAAAATCGGCATCCATTTGCCCGACGGCCTGGGCGCCGTTCTCCAATGCAGCGCGGAAACCTTGAATGTAAGCCGTCCCCAGGCCCATCTTCCCGGGGCGGTGCAGGACGCGCATCCGACCGGCGCGTTCCTGCGCCAGTTCCTCGGCCAGGGCGCCGCTCCCGTCGGGGCTGTTGTCGTCCACTATGAGGAGATGCAGCCCCTCGATGGGCAGATGAAATAAAGCGGAGACCAGTTTGGGCAGGTTCTCCGCTTCGTTGTAGGTTGGGACAACGATGGTCAGGGCGTTCAATGGGGATTACCTCTGACGCAGCAATTGGGTCTTGAGATGGTCCAGGTCGGTGAATGGCCCCTGGTGGGCGCTCAATTTGCCCATCCGTACTTGCAGAGGGTTGCTGCTTTGGGAGATTTTCTCGCGGTCTTTGAGGGGGTAGAAGTATTCCAGCGATTGTTGCAGGCGCGAACCGATGCGTTCGGCCAAAATGTCGAGTTTATCCAGCGTGGTCAGGACGACAAATTCCATGGCGCTCAAGTGGCCTACGAAGTCGTTCGGGTTGCCGGATTCTTTCAAGGTGTTGGTTATCATCAGACTGACAGCCCGCAACACGTCGTCGGAGGCTACAAAGCCGTACCGCTCGCGAAAGGCGTCCAGATTGTCCAGGGCCACCAGCAACAATCCCCAGTTGTGACTGTTGAGGCAGGATTCCAGGTGTTCATCCACCAAAGCGCCTTCGGGCAAATTGGTGATGGGGTTGTTCAGCGCTCCCTGGGAGGCGCGGCGCAGCGCATTGCGGACGCGCAGGCGCAATTCCTGCACGTCGAAGGGCTTGGTGATGTAATCATCGGCCCCCAATTCCAGCCCTTGCAACCGGTCGTTGCGGGAGCGTTTTTCGGTCAGGAAGATGATGGGAATGTCTTCGGTGCGTCGGTTGCCTCGCAGACGCCGGGCTACTTCATAGCCATCAATGTCGGGGAGACGGATATCGAGGATGATGAGGTCCGGGTGGTTGGCGCGGGAAGAGCGAATGGCGTCCTCCCCCCAATTGACGGTCAACACTTCGTAGCCCTGTACCCGAAAATAAGCATTCAACATCTCGGCCACATCCAGGTCGTCTTCGACAACCAGGATGGTGTATTTTTTGTCGTCCACGATGCTGTCCCTTTTGTTGTTTTGAATTGGGCGTTAGCGGATAGGCGTCTTCTGGATGATGAATTCACACACTTCATCGCCCATGGCTTTGCAGCGCGACTCGTTGACGCGAAACTCATTCCCCCCGGAAAGCCATTTCAACCCTTCTTGCAGGAGGCCGACAGCCATGAAACAAACGGGCTTATCGGAATCATGCCGCCCATAGCATACCGGGCATTTGTGGATGGTGTAGATGAATACGTCATCCTTTTCTTCTACCGTGGTCTCCTGGTCGCTGACCTGGCTGAAAATTTTTGCCATAGCGGCAAGCCCGATGCGCATCTTGGTGTGCAAAGGGAGCACCTTGAAAGCCAGGTCGCCTGCTCCGGCCAGGGCGCCAAAGTTGCGGAGCGCGTCGGCGAAGGTGGCCCTCCCGGCCCGCAAAGCCAGGCCGCGGCCCCCGCGAGGTCCGTACATCTCCTCCAGTGCCAAGTTGATGGAGGAGAACTGAGCGAAATCAAACCCTTTTTCCAGGTTGTCGGGGGGGTAATTGCCTATCAGGTCGCTCAGATGGGCAAGGTTGAGGATGGCGTTCAGTCCGTTTTTGCCCATCACCTCTTCCAGAGCGTTGATGGTGATGAGAGCAAACTTATTGGCGTAGTAAAGTCCACTTGGGGGAATAGGTTCCATAAGATGTCACCAAAGTTTTGATGCTATGATTTGAGCCGATGAAGAAGCGGAAAGTGGCTAAATGAGTTTGGCGAGGTCTTCCGTTGCCCGGCGCATATCCAGGAAGATAAGCCCCAATTTGGCGCGTTCGCGGGCCAGAGCAGTCAGGACGGCCTCTTCCCCTACGGACATCAAGATAACGTAACCTTGCTCGCCCTTGATGTACACCTGGTCGAGCGCGCCGCGTCCCAACTCGTTGGCGATACGTTCTCCCAGGGAGAGCATGGCTGCCGACATGGCGGATACCCGGTCTTCCTCTACATCCTGAGGAAGAGCGGAAGCAATGCTCAACCCGTCTACGCTGACGATGGCTGAGGCTTCGATATCTGGGGATGAGGCTTGCAAGTCTCGCAAGCGCTCAACCATGAGTTGAGAACGTGATTTTGTCAAGACTCTCTCTCCTGCGGAACTAGGCGGAACGTGCAGTTTGATATGTGAAATTCTCTCGTTGCTCAAAATTTTTATTAAGGTTTGTCATAATGTAGCATAGGCATGCCATTGTGTCAAGCCGATGAAAGCACCGTTTTCCCTGTTATAATCCGTGCGAATGGGTGCGGGCAGATGTTGCAGAAACAGACGGTTGAAACTGCACCAAGCCGCGGGATTTACGTCCATCTGTGCTAGTCAGGCCCCTTGCGGGGCTGAGGTGTTATTGATAAATGAAAACCTTTTATTGGTGTGAGGATAGGTTCATGGTGAAGTGGCCCGTGCAAAAGAAACGTTTTACAGGGTTGTGGCGAATTGGGTTTTTGTTGGGCGTTGTTCTCTTTGTGGGGGGGCTTCCTTTCCCTGTAGCGGGACAGGCGCAGTTGTCGGAGGGGGAACCTTTCCAGGGAGCGGTGGTGTGTATGCCTGATGGACGGCAAAAGCCCCCGCAAGGCGAGTGTCTCCTGGCGGGTCCGGCGGCGTACCAGGCGCTACTGGCCGCCCAGGGAATTTCCCTGCCGCTGCGACCTCTCCCTGCCCGCCCGGTAGACCCCGCTCTGGCGAATGTGCCTTATTTGTATGGACGGGTGCATATCCCGAATGCGCCCGTCTATGGCTCGCTGAAAGACGCGGAAAAAGCGGCGCGCAAGCGGGCCGTGCGCCGCATGGAAGTGGGACCGCGCGGGTTGACCTATGTCTCCTACCAAGACCAGGCGGTGGTGGATGGCAAGCGCTTCTACATGGTCGCCCCCGGCAATTGGATGACGGCCAACGAAGTCAGCCGCATTACGCCGGCTTACTTCCGCGGGCTGGAATTTTTCGCCACCCCCTCCCACGATTTTGGCTGGATTTTGGAGACGGTGCAGCCCCAAACTGCACCGGGCAGGGGGCAGACCGGGGCCTCCGGACGCGCTCTCTACCGCTATGAAGTTGTCCAAATCTACAGCCAGCGGGATGTGGATGGTGAGACCTGGTATCTGATTGGGCCTGACCAATGGATACCGGAGCGTGTTGTCGGGCGTGTGATGGTCAACCCCACACCTCCGGACGGGGTAGAGAACGGGCGCTGGATTGAGGTCAACTTGTACGAACAAACGCTCTCCGTGTACGAGGACGGGCAATTGCGCTTTGCCACCCTGGTCTCGACGGGGGTGGAGCCGTTCTGGACGCGTCCGGGCCTGTTTCAGATTTACGCTCGTCTGGAGACGGAGACCATGCGCGGCGTGTTCGAGGCTGACCGCTCGGATTACTACTACCTCGAGGATGTTCCCTGGACGATGTACTTCGATGAGGCGCGGGCCTTACACGGGGCGTACTGGCACAATGGCTTTGGGTACCCGCGCTCACATGGGTGCGTCAACATGGCGCTTGCAGACGCACATTGGGTCTTCAATTGGGCCGGGGAAGGTGACTGGGTCTATGTGTGGGACCCCTCCGGGCACACGCCCACCGACCCCGACACGTACTCTTCCGGCGGAGCATGAACCGGGCTGCGAGCCGGTTTCGCAGACGTTTACAGACCTGATGGGATTTGCAGCCCCGTCAGGTCTTGGGAAAATGCCCGCGGTTCCTTCGGCGCAAATCAGCGTAATCTGCGTTCTTGAGCGCGCCCTCGCCGTGTGCCGTGAATCGTTTATGACGGGACGCGTCAAAAGTGGTATAATGCGCCCATGTGCAGGCTGACACGACGTCGAGAACGCGCTGTTTTGCCCTGAGAGAGGAATACACGCCTCTGCCTTACGCGCTTGCGTGCAAGGCAGGGGCGTTTTGTGTACCAATGGGAGCCACCATTGTGACGCCTGAACCTTCTGGAGGAGAATGTTATGCTGACGTGGATTGAGAAATTGCTTTTCCTGGTAGCCGTGGGGGCCTCGCTGTACTACACCTGGCAAGGCGTGCAGCGTATGATTCGCATCATCGGGCGGGGACAGGGAAGTCCCGACTGGAATTTGGCGAAGAAACGTCTGTGGGAAGCCCTCGCCAAGACAGTGACCTTGCAGCCTACCTGGCGGTTGCGCCCCGCTGCCACCCTCTTCCATGCCTTCGTCGCCTGGGGCTTCATGTACTATGCCCTCGTCAATCTTGGAGATGTGCTTCAGGCCTACATCCCCCATTTCGTCTTTCTGGGGGAAGGAACTATTGGCAACCTGTACCGCTTGGGGGCTGATATCCTCAGCGTGGGGGTCCTGGTCGGGATGGCAGCCCTGATGGTGCGGCGCTATCTCGTCAAGCCGCCTGAACTTCTGGCGCGGGAGGATATCTTCCTGCATCCCAAAGCGCGGCACGGCATCCAGCGGGATTCGGCTATCGTGGGGGCTTTCATCCTCCTGCACGTCGGCTTTCGCTTCCTGGGGCAGTCTTTCCAGATTGCCGCTCACGGCGGGGCCGACCCCTGGCAGCCCTTCGCCTCAGTCGTGGCGGGGATGTGGGCCGGCTGGGGCGAGACCGCTCTGGCGGTGGGCGAGCACCTTTCTTTCTGGATAGCGCTGGGGCTGATTCTGGCCTTTTTGCCCTACTTCCCCAAATCCAAGCACATCCATCTTTTCTTCGCTCCTCTCAACTTCCTGCTCAAGCCGGAGCGCCGCTCCATCGGTGAACTCACCCCCCTGGATTTCGACGACGAGAGCATCGAGCAGTTTGGCGCTTCCCGCCTGGAAGACCTGGGCTGGGAGCAACTCATGGATGCCTACGCCTGCATCATGTGCAGCCGCTGTCAGCAGGTCTGCCCGGCCTACAACACCGGCAAGGCGCTTTCCCCCGCGGCGCTGGAAATCAACAAGCGCTACGTCCTCAACTACGAAGGCGATGCCCTTGCCAAAGGCGAGGAGACCGAGAAGACCCTGCTTGAACTTCTCCTGCCGGAAGAGGCTGTCTGGGCCTGCACGGCCTGCGGGGCGTGTGTGGACATTTGCCCGGTGGGCAACGAACCGATGCGCGATATCCTGGACATCCGCCGCGGCCTGGTGCTGATGGAAAACGAGTTCCCCTCCGAATTGCAAACCGCCTTCCGGGGGATGGAACGTACCGCCAACCCGTGGAACATCTCTCCCGCAGAGCGTCTCAAGTGGACGGAGGGGCTGGACGTCCCTGTTCCCACGGTGGAAGAGAAGCCGGAGGCCGAGATACTCTGGTGGGTAGGCTGCGCGCCCGCCACGGACGCCCGCGCCCAGAAGACGGCCCGTGCCTTCGCCAAAGTCCTCAACGCCGCCGGTGTGGATTTCGCCGTTTTGGGCGAGCAGGAGCAATGCACCGGCGATTCCGCCCGCCGGGCCGGGAACGAGTACCTCTTCTTTGAACTGGCAACTGCCAACGTGGAGATGCTCAACGAAGTCGCTCCCAAGCGCATCGTAACCACCTGTCCCCACTGCCTGCACACCATCAAGAACGAATACCCGGCCTTTGGCGGGGAATACGAAGTTGTCCACCACAGCGAGTTCATCGAAGAGTTGCTCCAAAAAGGGCAGTTGAAGTTGAAGGACGGCGGTCAGAGCCTCGGAAAGACCACCTTCCACGACCCCTGTTACCTGGGGCGTCACAACGACATCGTGGAGGCCCCGCGTTTCGTCCTGGAAAAGAGCGGCGCGGCGTTGAGCGAAATGCCGCATCATGGCAAACAATCCTTCTGCTGTGGGGCGGGCGGCGCTCAGATGTGGAAGGAAGAGGAGGAAGGCACGGCACGCGTCAATATCACCCGTTTCAAGGAGGCGCAGGACATTGGTGC
>DRKV01000003.1 GCA_011051635.1 Chloroflexota bacterium
CCAGGAAATCCCGAAAGAACTGCCGGATGCGGATACTTTTTGGGAATCGCTTACCACTGAGGAGGCGGTTCCCGATACGGCTACGCTTAATCTGGCGGATGCGCTCTCTTACGAGGAAGCCTTGCGCCTGGGGCTGGTCCCCAGTGACGAGGAGGAAACCTCCTGACTTTCCTGGCTGGATGCAGCCGGTGCTCCCCGGTCGGCGCGGCCCTTGTCACTTCCTCGTGCAGTGTGATAAAATTCTGCCCGCCCTCCGGGAGGGCGGAACCTTTGGGGCGTGGTGCAACGGCAGCACAGCGGACTTTGGATCCGTTGATTCTGGTTCGAATCCGGACGCCCCAGCCTGTTTTCTTGTATGTCTGACCCAGTTTCTGGCCGCAGATGCCGCACGCGCACGCCTTCGGGAATGTTTCTCAAGGTGTGCGCTTCCCTTTCTTCATGAACAAAGCGTCGCGTTCCTCTCCCAGACAGGGGCGCGGGGCTTTTTGTTTTCTGTAAGGATGACCTCATGAGCATACAGACCGTGATTATGGCCGCCGGGCAGGGAACCCGGATGCGCTCCTCGACCCCCAAGGTGTTGCACCCCATCCTGGGAAAGCCGATGTTGTGGTACAGCCTCCGGGCGGCGCAAACCGTCAGCGACGACCTGCCCGTCGTGGTCGTTGGACATCAGGCGGGGCAGGTGCGCCGGTTTGCTGAGGGGCAGGCGCGCTTCGCCGTCCAGGAACAGCAGTTGGGGACGGCGCACGCTGTCGAGCAGGCGCGCCCCTTGCTGGAAGGGCAGGCCGAGACCATCCTGGTCACCAGCGCCGACATGCCCCTCATCTCCGCCGAAACCCTGCACTCCCTGGCGGAGGCCCAACAGGCCCATCCCGGCCCCATGACCATGCTGGTAGCGGAGTCCGATTCTCCCCGCGGCTTCGGGCGCGTGGTGCGCGACGACGGGGGCTTCGTCCGCGCCATCGTCGAGGAGGCGGATGCCACTCCCGAGGAACTTGCCATCCGCCTGCTCAACGTGGGGGTCTACGCTTTTGAGGCCGCCTGGCTGTGGGACGCGTTACGCCGCGTCCCGCTCTCCCCCAAAGGGGAATACTACATCACCGCTCTCGTGGAACTGGCCGTTCGGGATGGGCTGAACGTGCAGGCCCTGACCCTCGCCAACCCGGAGGAGAGCATCGGAGTCAACACGCGGGTACATCTGGCGGAGGCTGCCGCTGCCATGCGGCGGCGCATCAACACCCGCTGGATGCTGGCAGGTGTCACCCTGCTGGACCCTGCCACCACTTACATCGAACCGGAAGTTGCCATTGGGCGAGATACCATCGTGTGGCCCAATACCCATTTGCGGGGCGGGACGACCATCGGGCAGGAATGTGAACTTGGCCCTAACACCTACATCCTGGATACCCAAATCGGGAATCGCTGCAAGGTGTTTGCCTCCGTTCTTGAGCGCGCTATCGTAGAGGACGATGTGGACATCGGTCCCTTTGGACATCTGCGAAAGGGAGCGCACCTGGCTCGGGGCGTTCACATGGGCAATTTCGGCGAGGTCAAGAATTCCTATCTTGGGCCGGGTTCCAAAATGGGGCACTTCTCGTACCTGGGCGATGCCACCCTGGGGGCTAATGTCAACGTTGGCGCAGGGACGATTACCTGCAATTACGACGGAGAACGCAAAAATCCGACTCGTATCGGCGACAATGCCTTCATCGGGAGCGACACCATGCTGGTTGCCCCCCTTGTGTTGGGAGAAAATGCGCGCACAGGAGCGGGAGCGGTGGTCACGAAAGACGTACCTTCTAACTCTCTGGCGGTTGGAATGCCCGCCCGTGTCATCAGAAAATTCGAAAAACCGTGAACGAAACGATTTGGTGGTTGCTGGTTTCTTTGCTGGTAATCTGGCTGTTGGATACCTGGGTGGTGGTGGCCTTGTGTAGTTTGCGCAGTGTGACCCTGCCGAAACTGGTTGGCCAGGGCGATTTGAGCGAAACCGCCGGTAAACAAGCCCTGGCCTTGTTGAGCACCTCCCGCCGGCAGGCATTGGCGGGAGTGCATCTGGCACACGTCAGTTTGTGGACGGGCGGCATTGTGCTGGCGAGCCGCCTCTTCTCCCTTTGGCGTCTGCCTGCGTGGGGAACGGCCCTGGCGCTTTTGGGCGCGGCGCTTGTCACAGGGCTGTGGGAATGGTGGCTGGGGGAGGGTGTGGAGCGCCGTCCGGTGGAGTACATCTTGCGTATGGAGCCTTCCATCCGCCTTTTGATGGCGATTTTCTACCCGATTTACACTCTTCCCCTGCGTCTCTTCACCCCGAAAGAGGGAGCGGAACCCGTCACCTTCGTTACCGAAGACGAACTCAAAAATCTGGTGGATGCCGGGCAGCAAGAAGGTGTTCTGGAACAGGGGGAGCGGCGCATGATTTACTCCATCTTTGAGTTGGGAGACACCCTGGCGCGCGAGGTCATGGTACCCCGCATTGACGTTCTGGCCCTGGATGTCGACACCACCCTGGCGGAGGCTGCCGATACCCTTTTGGAGTCCGGGTACTCCCGTGTCCCGGTCTACGAGGAGACCATAGATAACGTCATAGGCTTGCTGTATGCCAAGGATTTGCTCAATGCCTGGCGCTCCGAGGCCGTCATGGATTCGCTGCGTGCCTTGCTGCGCCCTGCCTATTTCGTGCCCGAGGCCAAACCGGTGGACGATTTGCTGGCGGAGATGCAGTCGCGGCGCATCCACATGGCGATTGTCGTGGACGAGTACGGCGGTGTGGCCGGTATCGTCACCCTGGAAGACATCGTCGAGGAAATCGTCGGCGAAATTCAGGATGAATACGACGAGAGTGAGGAAGCCCTTTACCGGCAGATTGCCCCGGATGAATACGAAGTGGCCGGGCGGATGGACATTGACGATTTCAACGAGTTGATGGATGTCAACCTGCCTGCGGACGATGCCGATACCCTGGGCGGGTTCCTTTACAGCCGTATGGGACA
>DRKV01000004.1 GCA_011051635.1 Chloroflexota bacterium
GCTTCCCCGCGGCGATGCTTTTTTTGCTTGGACTGGGGCTGCTGCTGCGCGCCCCTCAGGATGAGCGTCTTTCGCTGTTGGGGCTGTGGCTGGCCGCCATCGTCGCCGCGGGAACTTTGAGCGTTTCGCCCCCCTCCGTGCAGCGCTATGTGGCCGCCGCGCCGGCCCTGGCGCTCCTCGTCGGCTATGCGCTGGAACGGCTTCGCACCCTGGCGGAAAGCATCTGTCCCCGCCGGGCGCTGCTCTTCACTCTGCTGGCGGGATTGACGGCGGCGGGGATGGCCGCCGAGGGGGTTCATTTCTATTTCGCGGAATACGCCCCCCGCGGTTATCTGGGCGGAGACCACACTTATCTGGCCCAGCAGACCGCCGAGCACTTTCTATCCCGAAGGCAGGAGGGGAAAATCGTCTTCATTGGAGACCGGAACATGAAATTCCACAGCATTCCGGCGCTGCCCTTTCTGGTAGGGAAGGAACGGGGACTCACCTGGCTGCATCCGTGGGGGGATGCGACCAACACGCCGCCGCCGGAGGGGTACGTACTCTTTGTAGTGATGCCCTCGCGCGCCGGGGAACTGCCCCGCTTGCAGCGCGCCTGTCCGGACGGGCACCCGCGTCCGGTTTACTCCCCCGACCAACGTATGCTGGGGTGGTTTTACGATTGCCCTCATTACCACTGGCCGTTCTCTGCTCCGCCTGCTCCGGCGTTGTTGGAGTAAAAGAGGCCCTCCAAGAACCCGTGCTTTTGCCACACAAGGACCACGGAGGACGTTACCATGCTCCCTGTGTCCCTGGGCGATAGACAGGAAAGGGGGAATGGCTCCTGCCGGGGATTTCTTCGGATGCTGTGCCCCCAAAGCACCAGCGAAATACCCCATCCGGCGGTATAATTCTTCTATGCCCGTCTTCTTCTGGACCGATATAGAGCACTCCACCCGTCTGTGGCAGCGCCACCAGACTGCTATGGCACGGGCTTTGTCGGTTCACGATAGCATCTTGCGAGAACACATTCGGCGTCACGGCGGCAGGGTGGTGAAACATACCGGCGACGGCTTTTTTGCCGTCTTCGAGAACGACATGCCCCTGACTTGCGCCCTGGAGGTGCAAAAGGCGCTGAGCGCCCAAAAATGGGGAGAAATCGGAGAACTGCGCGTCCGGATAGCCATCCATCGGGGGGAGGCCGAACAGCGGGGCGAGGATTACTTCGGGCCGGACGTCAACCGCACCGTCCGCATTCTGAGCGCCGCCTGGGGAGGCCAAATCCTGGTCAGCGCGGAGGCCAAAACAGCCCTGCAATTACCCGCCGGGGCGACGTGGGAAGACCTGGGAATGCATACCCTCAAAGACCTGGAGTGCCCCCAGCACATTTATCTGCTGAAGCATCCCGACCTGCCCCTTCAAAAGTTCCCACCTCTGCGCTCGCTCTCAGCACGCCCCAACAACCTGCCCCCGCAAAACACGCCCTTTGTGGGGCGTCAGGAAGAACTGAGCGCCATCCGGGAGCATCTGCGCTCCGCAAAGTGCCGTCTGCTGACCCTGTTGGGGCCGGGCGGTTCCGGGAAGACGCGCCTGGCCCTGCAAAGCGCGGCGGAATCCATTGATGACTTCCCCGACGGGGTGTACTTCGTGCCTCTCGCTCCCTTGCAAGACCCGCGCTGGGTGCTGGCCGCCATCGCCCAGGCCCTGCGATTCACTTTCTACAGCCGGGAGAACCCTGAAACCCAGTTGAGCCGCTATTTGCAGGATAGACGCGCCCTGCTCGTGCTGGATAATTTCGAGCACGTCATCGCGGCCGCGCCACTGGTAACGCGCCTTCTGGAGGGCGCCCCGCGCTGTAAGGTGCTGGCGACCTCGCGGGAACGGTTGCGCCTGCAAGGGGAGTACGTCTTGCCCATAAGAGGCTTTCCCACGCCCGCCAGGAAGAACACCGCCGGGGAGGTGGCCGCCTGGCAACTCTTCGAGCAAAGCGCCCGCCGCGTCCTGCCAGAGTTCCGCCTGAACGAGGCAAACCTGCCTGTCGTGGCGCAAATCTGCCGCCTGGTGGACGGCCTGCCGTTAGGCATCGAACTGACCGCCAGTTGGGTGAACGTCATCTCGTGCGCCCAAATTCTGGAGGAACTGCGCAAAAGCCCGGAACTGGCACAGTCCCGTCGGCAAGACGTCCCGGAACGGCACCGCAGTCTGCGGCACGTTTTCGAGTACTCCTGGAACCTGCTCACCCCCGTGGAGCAGGCCGCCCTCCAGGCGCTAAGCGCTTTCCCCGGCGACTTCACTCTGGCAGCGGCCCGCGAAGGGGCGGAAATTCCGCTCCCCATCCTGGTACGCTTGCTGGAAAAATCATTGATGAAGAAGACGCCGGAGGGACGGTATCAAATCCTGCAAACGGTGCGGTATTACGCCCAAAGCAAGGGACACATCGCCCGCGCCACCCGCCAGCGTCTTTGCGGTTACTACGCCCGCTGGATGCGCCAGCAATCCGCTGCTTTGCAAGGCAAAGGCCAGCCCAAAGCCCTGCAGACGGTAGGGAACGAAATCGCCAACCTGCGTACCATCTGGCACTGGACGCTGGAAGAACGCCGGTTGGAAGACCTGGAAGCGCTCTCCACCGGACTGTACCTGTTTTACACCATCCAGGCGTGGCACAGTGAGGGCAACGCCGCTTTTCGGGAAGGCATCGAGGCCCTCCAGCGCCATCGCCCTCCGACCCGCGAACTCGATGAAATCCGCAGACGGGTGCTTGCCCGGATGCTGGCCTACCGGGCGGCCTTTGAAATCCACATCGGTCATCTGCAGGAGGCCGAAATCCGCCTGAAGAAGAGTCTGCAATTGAGTCGTTCCATCGTACATTCCGAATTGATGGGGTTTGCGCTGGACAAATTGGGGCGCCTGGAGGATGCCCGCGGGCGCTACCAGAACGCGGAGACCTATTACCTGGAGGCCCTGCGCTACTACGAGATGATTGGGGACGACTCGGGCACCGCCATGGCCCTCAACCACATTGGCTATGCACATTACCGCATGGCGCATTATCCCACCGCCCAGGAATACTTCACAAGAGCCTTACAACGTTATCAAAGGCTCCAAAACGAATGGGGGATTGCCTCCTGCCTGAACAACTTGGGCAACATCGCCTTCATGCTGGGAGCCTATTTCACCGCGCGGCAGCACTATCTCACCAGCCGCGGCCTGCGCAAGGCCATCGGAGACCAGCATGGATACGCCACCACCTGTACCAACCTGGGGATGTTGGCCCGTATGGAGAGCAACCTGACAGAAGCCCGCGAATATCTCAACGAGGCGGCCAAAGTCTACACCCGCATCGGCGACCAGCGCGGCCAGGCACGCACCTGGATGACACTGGGGGAAATTGCTCTGACCAGCGACGACTTCACTCAGGCGCGCCGCCTGTTGCAGCGCAGCATCACCACTCTGGAACAAATGGGCGACCACAACAACGCGGCTTTCGCCCGTCTCTCGCTGGCGCTGACCGACCTGCGGGAAGGCCACGTCCACGCCGCGCATCTCAATTTCAACCAGGCGCTGGCGTTCTTCCGTTCCTGCGAGAACCACTACGGCGAGGGGATAAGCCTGGCAGGTCTGGCGCGGGTTTACCTGAAAAAAGGGCAACCCGAACAAGCACGTCACGCCCTCCAGCGGGCCCTTGATTTCGCCCTGGAGACCCAGGTGGCTACCCTGATGCATGAGGTGGTTGTCGGTACGGCGCTCTGGCTGCACGCCCGCGGCAAAGCCCCCCGCGCCCTGGGGGTGCTGCAAGCCTGGCAACAGTTCGAGAACCTGCCCCCAGAAGCACACGCCGATATCGCCAAAGCCTGGGAGGTCATTGCTCCGGCGGTCGAGCAGAGCAGCGCGCTGCCTACCATGCCGCTCCCTGCCTCGCCCGAAGAACAGGCCAATTTGCTCCGCTCTCTGCTCGAAGAACCCCTCTCTAACACACAAAAATAACGAGGTTACAGGGCATTTTGTGCTACAATAGCCATAACTTAGATGATTATCTAACCCGATTTTCAAGGAGTGCCTCATGCCCAGAAGACGCACCATCAC
>DRKV01000005.1 GCA_011051635.1 Chloroflexota bacterium
CGGCGACGGCGGCCTCCAGTTCGGCCAGGGCTTGTTCGTAGGTGAGGGTGGAGATGGGGGGCATGGGTGGGAGGGTGAGTGGGTGATTGGGGATTGGGGAGCAGGGATTAGGGAGTGGGACGGGGTGCGACGTGCGAGGTGCGAGCGGGGGTGCGGGGTGCGAAGTGCGGTGTCTGTCGTCCACCGTCCACGGTCTATCGTCTACCGTCCACCGTCCGTCGTCCGCGGACTGTTGTCCGTCGTCCACGGTCCACCGTCTATCGTCCGCTGTCCCCCTCCACCCGCGCCCGCCGGGTTCCGTCGTGCCAGCGGATGGTGAGCAGGTCGTCGGGGAGGGGCTGGGCGGCGGAGACCACAGGGCGGCCCTCGGCATCGCTGACCAGGGTGTAGCCGCGGCGCAGGGTGGCCTGCGGGTCGAGAGCCTCCAGGCGGCGGGTGAGGGTTTCCAGGGCGGCGCGGCGCAGTTGCAGGGCGTGACGGGTGTGCAGCGTCAGGCGCTGGCTGAGTTCGTCCACACGCTGGCGGTGGGTGCGGATGAGGCGCGATGGTTCGGCGCGTCCCAGGCGGGCGGTGAGGTTCTCCAGGGCGCGGCGGCGGAGGGAAATCTGTCCCAGCGCCAGGGCGTACAGACGGCGGGTGAGGTCTTCCAGAGCGAAGCGCAGGTCGGCCTGGTCGGGGGTGGCGAGTTCGGCGGCGGCGGTGGGGGTAGGGGCGCGCAGGTCGGCGGCAAAATCGGTGAGGGTGAAGTCGGTCTCGTGCCCCACCCCGCTGATGACGGGCACGCGGCTGGCGGCCACCGCCCGCACGACGCGCTCATCGTTGAAAGCCCACAGGTCTTCGAGGGAGCCGCCGCCGCGGGCCAGCAGAATCACATCGGGGGGCGGCTGGAGGGCCTGGAGCCGCTCCAAAGCCCGGACAATCTGCGGGGGGGCTGCATCTCCCTGTACGGCGGCAGGGGCCAGGAGGACTTCCACCAGGGGGTAGCGCCGCTTCAGGGTGTCGAGCATATCCCGCAGGGCCGCGCCCGTCCCCGAAGTCACAATCCCGATGCGGCGCGGCCAGGCAGGAATAGGGCGTTTGCGCTGCGGGTCGAAGAGGCCCTCGGCTTCCAGACGGGCTTTGAGGCGCAGGAAGGCTTCGTACAAACTGCCCCGCCCGGCGGGACGGATTTCGTCGGCGTACAACTGGTAGACCCCGCCGGTTTCGTACACGCTGATGCTCCCGTGGACTTCCACGGCATCGCCGTCGCGGGGGCGGTAGGTCTGACGGAGAGCGGTGTTGCGCCACATGACGCATTTGAGGGCCGCGTTGGCGTCCTTGAGGGTGAAATACCAGTGCCCGGAGCGCGGGCGCGAGAAATTGGAAATTTCACCCCGCACCCACAGGTCTTGCAGGTCGGGGTCATCTTCCAACAGGCCGCGGATGTGGCGGTTGACGGCGCTGACCTCCCACACGGGCGGCTCGAAGAGGGGCAACTGGCTCATGTGCCTGAGGATACCCGTATTGAGGAGAGATGTCAACTACCGCGGATGGGGAAATTTTGCTACAATTGGGGGCATGAACCACCTCTGGTCTCCCTGGCGCATGACATACATTCAGAACGATTTGAAGAAACCCGGCAACGACTGCGTATTTTGCGCGGCGCAAACGATGGAGGACGGCCCCGACAACCTGATTGTATTTCGCGGGGAACGCGCCTTCGTCATTCTGAATCGTTACCCCTACACCACCGGCCATTTGATGGTGGTGCCCAACGTCCACGAATCCGAACTGGACAACCTGGATGAGGCCACCCGCTCCGAGATGATGGACCTGACGGCGCGAGCCATTCGCGTTCTGCGGCAGGTTTATCACCCGCAGGGTTTCAATGTCGGGATGAACCTGGGACGGGTGGCCGGAGCAGGCATCGCCGCCCACCTGCACATGCACATCGTACCGCGCTGGGGCGGGGACACGAATTTCATGTCCAGCATCGGGGAGACCCGCGTCCTGCCGGAGGCATTGGAGGACACCTACCGCCGCGTGCGGGAGGTGTGGGTAGGCAAAGACAAAGATTAGGCTGCAAAATGCGTCCGTATCATCCTGGGTACGAGACGCATTTTTTTCGCTGCGGTGCGAAACCGATTCCAGTGGTCTGCATTCTCCATTCATCATTTCCCAAGGAAGGAGTACCATGAGCAAAGAAAAGCAACCCGTCATTTTGAGCGGCGTCCGCACCCCGCTGGGGCGTTTCCAGGGAGGGCTGAGCAGCATCCCCGCCCCGCGGCTGGGAGCGATTGTCGTCAAGGCCGCCGTGGAGCGCGCCAATCTGCCCAATCTGGAAGAAATTGACGAAGTCCTGATGGGCAACGTGGTCACCGCGGGGCTGGGACAGAATCCTGCCCGGCAGGCCGGCATCTTCGGAGGCATCCCTGAGACCGTCGGGGCAGTGACCATCAACAAGGTGTGCGGCTCCGGGCTGAAGACCGTCATGCTGGCCGCGCAGGCCATCCGCGCCGGCGACGGCAAACTCTTCGTCGCCGGAGGGCAGGAGAACATGAGCGCCGCCCCCTACCTGGTGAACGGACGCGGCGGAAAACTGCGTTACGGCCACGCCCAATTGACCGACGCCCTGCTCCACGACGGCCTGTGGGACCCTTTCGAGAACTGGGGGATGGGCAACGCGGCGGAATTCATCGCCCGCGAGTACAACGTGAGCCGCGAGGCGATGGATGAATTCGCTTACGGGAGCCACCAAAAGGCCATCGCCGCCATCGACGAGGGCCGCTTCAAGGAAGAGATTGTGCCTGTGGAGGTCAAGGGGCGCAAGGGTAAAATCACCATCGTGGATACGGACGAAGGCCCCCGCCGCGACACCTCCCTGGAAGTACTCGCCAAACTGCGCCCCGCCTTCGAGAAGGACGGGCGCGTCACGGCAGGGAACGCTCCCGGTCTGAACGACGGGGCCTCCGCCCTGGTGGTCGCCAGCGAAGCCTACGCCGAGGAACACGGTCTGCCGGTCATGGCGCGCATTGTGGGCTACGCCCAGGCCGCCGAACCGCCCAAGTATCTGTTTCGCGCTCCCGCCAAAGCCATCCCCATCCTGCTCGAAAAAGTGGGCTGGACGCTGGACGAGGTGGACCTGATTGAACTCAACGAGGCCTTCGCCGCCCAGGTGCTGGCCGACGGCTACATCCTGGCCGATATGGGCTGGGATTGGGACAAGGTGAACGTCAACGGCGGGGCGATTGCGCTCGGACACCCCATCGGGGCCAGTGGGGCGCGCATCCTGGTGACGCTTCTCTACGCCCTCAAACAGCGCGGCCTGAAGCGCGGCATCGCCGGTCTGTGCCTGGGCGGGGCCGAAGCCGTCACCCTGGCGGTGGAAATGAGTTAGGGGTTAGGAGGTTGGAGGCGGTACTTGTCGCTTCTGCATCCCCCGTTCTGCATTCTGCATTCCTCATTCAGCATTCATCAAGGAGTACCCATGGACATCAAGAAAATCTTCGTTGTAGGAGCCGGAACGATGGGCAACGGGATTGCCCA
>DRKV01000006.1 GCA_011051635.1 Chloroflexota bacterium
CGGCCTCCCCCTCTTCGGAAGCGCAGGCCACTCCAACCGCGGTTTTCGTCCCCGGGGGGACGGGGGAGACTATCGGGCAGGCTCCCACCCCCAACGCGGCAGCCCCTCGCGGCAATCCCCTGGAACTGGTCTTCCCTACCCCGGCTCCTCCGCCCGAATCGGCCTGGAGACCGCCGCTCTATCCCGTCCCGTGGGCGCTGCGCCCGCAAGACCATTTTTTCTTCGTGCGCCCTATCCCGGTGGATAAACCCAACTGGCCGCTGGCGAGTTACCGCTACGGCGGAGTTTTCTTCGACGACGTGGTGCATACCGGCGTGGACATCCCCAGCCCCATCGGCACGGATGTACAGGCGGCAGGGTCGGGGATGGTCGTGTGGGCGGGGTACGGCCTGTTCTCCTTCACTCCCGGCCTGGAAAGCGACCCTTACGGGCTGGCGGTCGCCATCCGGCACGACTTCGGTTATCGCAATCAGACGCTTTATACGCTGTATGCCCATCTCAGCAAAATCGTGGTCATCGAGGGGCAGCGCGTGGAAACGGGGGAGAAAATCGGCGAGGTGGGGGAGACCGGTTTCACCACCGGCCCGCACCTGCATTTTGAGGTGCGCATCGGACAGAACAGTTTCTTCAA
The DNA here is from genome assembly GCA_011051635.1 of Chloroflexota bacterium. Lineage (GTDB taxonomy): Bacteria > Chloroflexota > Anaerolineae > Anaerolineales > DRKV01 > DRKV01. The sequence goes on from DRKV01000006.1 coordinate 632, forward strand.
CACCCGCAACCCGGAATTGTGGATTGCGCCGCCCCAGGGATGGGGGGTGCTGGCGGGACGCGTCACCGACGGGTACGGCGACCCGCTCCCCCGCCAGCAGGTCCTGGTCACTAACCTGGAAACCCAGCGCACCTGGATGGTGATTACCTACGGCAAGGGGGCTGCCAAATCCGACCCGTACTACGGGGAGAATCTCGTCATCGGCGACCTGCCTGCCGGCCTTTACCGCCTGGAAACCGTTTACGACGAGGAGAAGTACTACTACACCATGCGCATCCTGCCCGGCGTGGTCAACTACTTCCGCTTTCACGGCTCCGACGGCTTCAACGAGCAACTTCCCGCCCCGCCGGCCCTCACTCCCGCCCCTTGACAGATAGAACGGATGTGCTAAACTAGGCGTGTCACGTGTCAAGTATCACGTATCAAGTGTCACGTACCACGTATCACGTGTCACGTATCAGGTGTCAAGTGTCGCGTGCGAGGTGCGAGGTGCGGGGTGCGATGTACGGCGTACAGGGTACAACGTACCCCGCCGCCCACCCGCCCAGTTACCCCATCACCCAATTACCCAGTTACCCCATTACCCACTCACCCCAAGGAACCCTCATGGCAAGGAAGAAAAAAGCATCCCCCGAAGACCTCAGCCAGGCCCGCATGGCCGCCCTGGATAAAACTCTCGGCGACCTGAGCAAACGCTACGGCGAAGGCGCCGTCATGCGGCTGGGCGAAGCCCACCACCTGGTCGTGGAGGCCATCCCCACCGGCTCGCTCTCGCTGGACATCGCCCTGGGCGTCGGCGGAATCCCCCGCGGGCGCATCACCGAAATCTATGGGCCGGAGTCCTCCGGCAAAACCACCATCAGCCAGCACATCGTCGCCGAAGCGCAAAAGATGGGCGGCATGGCGGCCTTCATCGACATGGAACACGCCCTCGACCCGGCCTACGCCGCCCGCTGCGGGGTGGACATCGACAATCTGCTCATCTCCCAGCCCGATACCGGCGAACAGGCCCTCGAAATCACCGAAGCGCTGGTGCGCTCCGGGGCGATAGACATCATCGTGATTGACTCCGTGGCCGCCCTCGTGCCCCGCGCCGAAATCGAGGGCGACATGGGCGACGCCCCGATGGGGATGCAGGCCCGCCTGATGTCCCAGGCGCTGCGCAAACTCTCCGGGGCTATCAAACAAACCAACACCGCGGTCGTCTTCACCAACCAGTTGCGCCAGAAAATCGGAGTCATGTTCGGCAACCCGGAGACCACCACCGGCGGCATGGCGCTCAAATTCTACGCCTCGGTACGCATGGACGTGCGCCGCATCCAGTCCATCAAGGTCGGCTCCGAAATCATCGGCAACCGCACCCGCGTCCGGGTAGTCAAAAACAAAGTCGCCCCGCCCTTCCGCACCGCCGAGTTCGACATCATGTACAACCAGGGCATCTCCAAAGAGGGCGACATCCTCGACCTGGCGACCGAACTGGAAATCATTCAAAAGCGCGGCTCCTTCTACTCCTACGGCGACTTGCGGCTGGCGCAGGGGCGCGAAAACGCCAAGAACTTCCTGGCGGCCAACCCCGACCTGATGGAAGAAATCGAACTCACCATCCGGCAACAGATGCTCGGCGATACCGAAGTCATGCCGCTGCCCGACGACGAAGCGTAGATGAAAGGCTGGCGGGGTCTTCTTGCGCTGTTTCTATGGATGGGAATGGCGGGGCTGGCGGCCTGCGCCCCGCGGGGAGAGAGGGCCACAGCGGTTTTCATCCCCCCGACGGCTGCCGCGCCCCCCGCGCCCCGCGGGAGCGGCCTCCCTTCAGGCGGCCAGCCCTCCCCGCAGGCGACAGCCACCCCGCAATGCACCCCCCAACTCCGCTACCTGGAAGACATCTCCATCCCCGACGGCTCCCTCGTCCAGCCCGGCGAAACCCTGGACAAGCGCTGGGCGGTGGAGAACGCCGGCACCTGCAACTGGGATTCTGCCTACACTCTGCGGCTGATAGCGGGGCCGGCACTGGGCGCGCCCGAAGAACAGCCTCTCTATCCGGCGCGGGCCGGCGCGCAGGCGGTGATACGCATCCTGTTCACCGCCCCCCAGGAAGCGGGAACCTACCGGAGCGCATGGCAGGCCTACGACCCCGCCGGAAACCCTTTCGGGGACCCAATCTTCATTGAAATTCAAGTTGCCGCACCGTGAAAGGACAGACCGTTTTGCTGGGGGGCTTCATCCTGGCAGGCCTCGCCTTGATGGGACTGAACGGCTATCTGCTTTTCCGCTCCCCCTTTCCGGCAAACCTCCCTCCGCCGCAAGAGAATTCCCCAACCGCGGCCTCGGAGACCGCCACGCCCACCCAGGCGGCTCTCACCCCCACCGTCACGCTCCCAGAGACCGCCGCGCCCGCGGAGACCGTCGTCCCCACAGCCGCGCCGACGGCTGCCCCCGCCTACCCCCCTCCGCCGACCGCGCCCCTCTCCCCCACGCCTGCCGCCCTGCCCCCTGCCGCCCGCGTGGACGGGCTGCGCCGCCGCGGGCAGGTTTATCCCCTCAGTTGCGAAGCGCACATCGCCGTCACGCTGGCCGCCTGGTACGGTGTTCCCCTCGATGAAAAGGCTTTCCAGGCTGCCCTGCCTCTCTCCGACAACCCGGAGGAGGGCTTCGCGGGCGATGTCCACGGGGGATGGGGACAGACGCCGCCCAACGATTACGGCGTCCACGCCCCGCCGGTGGCCGCCCTGTTGCGCGCCTACGGCGTCCCGGCTCAGGCGCGCCGCGGGATGACCTGGCAGGAACTGCGCGCCGAAATCGCTGCCGGGCGTCCGGTTGGCGTGTGGGTGGTGGGGCACGTGGGACGCGGCGCGCCGACCTTCTTCACCGCCGCAGACGGCAGCCTAGTCACCGTGGCGCGCTTCGAACACACCGTCATCGTCATCGGGTACACGCCCACCGAAGTGACGATTCAGGACGGCGCGGGCATCTACACCCGCAGCGTGGGCGACTTTCTGCATTCCTGGAGCGTACTTGGCAATATGGCGCTCACCATCGGCCCGTGAGCAGGATAAGACCTGACGGGTTTCCGAAACCCGTCAGGTCTCGGAGAGATTCGCGAGAAGACCTGACGGGTCTTGAAGACCCGTCAGGTCTTGGAGGCATACCCCAAATGACACCCCTTCCCCCCAGCGCCCAGCGCGTCCAGCAAACCCTGCAAGACCTGGGTTGTACCTGCCGGGTCATCGAGATGCCGGTCAGCACCCGCACCGCGGCAGAAGCAGCGGAGGCAGTCGGCTGCCAGGTAGGACAAATCGCCAAATCACTGGTCTTCAAGACGCGCAAGAGCAAGCGTCCCATCCTGGTCATCACCAGCGGGGCGAACCGGGTAGATGTGAAGCACATGCGGCAAATTGTGGGCGAAAAACTGGGGAAAGCCGACGCCGACTTCGTGCGGGAAAGCACCGGCTACGCCATCGGCGGCGTGCCGCCGGTAGGACATGCTCACCCCCTCGAAACCTACATTGACCGGGATTTACTCCAATACGAACACATCTGGGCGGCGGCGGGCACGCCCCGCGCTTTGTTCCGCATCGCCCCGCAGGAACTGGTACGCATCAGCGGCGGGAAAGTGGTCGCCGTGGGCTAGCGCAAGAAAGGCAGAATGGGGGGATTTTCGGGGGAACGCCCCTCCAGCCAGGATTCAGCCCGCAGCCGCCTGAGGATAGCACAGCCCTCCTCCCACAGGGCGCGGCGCAGGTCCTCGCTCTCGCTGAATTTGGCCTGCCAGAGAAGGCAGGCAGCCTCGTCGA
>DRKV01000007.1 GCA_011051635.1 Chloroflexota bacterium
GCCAGCAGGCGCAGGAGGGTCATCTGGGCGGTTTCGTCGAAGGGGTCGAGATTCGCCAAACGGCGGGCATGGGGGAGGGCGGCTTCGGGGTCGTGCTGCGTTTCCAGGGTCTGAATCTGTGCCCGCAGAGCGGCGCGCACCTGCTGCTGGTAGTAACGCCGCCGCTCCGACTGCCAGCGCTCGAAGCCGCGCGCTCCGCGCAGGTAGAAGCCATCCAGAAAATCACCGCGGTAGAGGGCCAAGGCGTCCCCGATTTGTCCCTGGGCAAGCAGGGCATCGAAGCGGACGGCGTCATACGTCCAGGGAGCATCGGGGTTCATCGCCGCGGCGTCACGGGTGATGTGCAGGTAAGGAGCCAGTTCCTTGCGCAAATTGGCGAGTATCACCCGCAGGTTGGAGAGCGACTGGGCATGCGGACGGTCTTCCCAGAGCATCTCGGCGAGTTTGGGGCGCGGCTGCGCGCCGGGGTTGGCCGCCAAATAGACCAGCAGGGCTTCCGCCTTCCGCGAACGGAGGCCGGTCACGGGGCTGCCGTCCAGGTAAATGTTCAATCCGCCGAGGGCGGTGATTTGGAGGGTGGGCATGGGGGAAAGTAGGCAAGTGGGCAAGCGGCAAGTTGCGCGGGCAAGGGGGATGCCTGTTCTCTTTCAAGTGTACCCGTATCTTCCCAACCCATCAATACCGAAAGGGCCTTGATGACTAAAGTCACGGCAACACTTGCGAAATCAATCGCCCACGAAGTGACGGTTGGTTTCGCAGATATTGGTGCAGTTTCAACTTCCGTTTTCTGCAACATTTCTGCTCTCCTCCAGTCAGAAGCGGGCGTTTGGAACGTTTTTGAAGCGGTCGCGAAACGGCGGGATGATACGTTCTTGCCAGCATACGGTCTCACTTCTTTCAGCAACGCATAGGACAAAGGAGATTCCCATGGCACGCGTAACAGCAGGTCCCAACGAGTATCTTGTGGTTGGCAGGGGCGGAAAACTCACCAACCTGGGAACAGCCGTCAAAAAATATCTACCCCCCGGCTCGGTGCATGTGCTGGTTCCCAGCACCAAACAGGAAGCAACTTTCGAGTTGACCCACGAAAGCAAGGACGGGATTCCGCTGCGGTTCAAGGGCATCGTCATCTACCGGATTGTTGACCCGGTGACGGCAGCACAGCAATTCGATTTCACCCCTCCCCCGAAACGCCCGGCGTCCCAGAAGGGTGCCCCTGCCAAAATCGCGACCGGGGCAGAGCGAATCAGCCAGTTGTTGAGTTTTATCTGCATGGGGGAACTGCGCTCCGTGGTTTCCGACATGACCATGCAGGAGTGCATCCAGCAACGCAAGACCACGCTGACGCGAGTCGTCCGTGAGGCGCTCCAAAAAGCGGTCGGGGGGAAAACGGATAGCGGGAGGATGCCGGCCTCAAGATGGGGCATCCAGTTGGAGGTGGTGCAGGTCGCCCAGGTTTTCATCGTGGATGAGGAACTGCGGCGGCAGATGGAAGCCGAGGTGCGTGACGAAATCCGGGTCAACAGCGAGAAATCCAATATCCAGTCGGATGAGGAAATTCAGTTGCGGAAGATTCTCGCCAAACAGCGGCTGGAACAAAAACGCCTGGAAACCGAAAAGGAGAACATCAGCCGCAAGGAGAGCCTGGAACTGGAACGGCTGGCTTACGAGCGGCGGATGCAGGCCGAGGCGTTGGAAACACACCGTCAAAAGATGGAAATGGAGCGTAAGAAGGTCGAGGCGGAGATTCCGGTGCGGAAATTCACCGCCGGGAAGACGCGCGAAGCCTTGCAGGAGGAGTGGAAAACCCATCAACTGGCAAAACGGGTCAAGGCGCTGGAGGTCGAAGAGGAACTCATGCTGGCTGCCGCCAAACAGAGACTTCAGGCCGAGATTTTGCCGTTGGAGCAGAGACCCGAATTGGTGCGGGCGGCTTCGCAGATTTTCCAGGGGAGTAATCTCTCCATCTACGGCGAAAACGAGCAACTTCTGGCGCTGCTTGCCCCGCTGGCGGATTTGCTCGCCCGCACGCTGGCTCCGCTGGTGAAGCCCCCTGCGGAACCGGAAACTCCGAAAAAACCAGACAAACAAGGCCAGGCGAAGAGCACAGGAAACACAGGGCATTTGTAGATAAGACATCGTGTTCTCCGCCTCCCCGTGCGGGTCACATGGCCTATTCTACCGCCGGTCATGTGACCCCTAACGTGACCTCCGGCACTGGCGCACATGACCGCCGACGAGGACAATGAGCACAGACGGTCAACCGCAACTACCCAACCACCTCGAAGGAGGTCTCCCATGTTCACGCACAAATTCTCTCCCAGCGGCGTGATGCTCGTTTTGATGGGACTGGTCGTCCTGGCGGGACAATTCTTCGACGGAATGGCCGCGTGGGTCGTGCCCGCGCTGGCGTTCCTCTTCATCGTCTGGGGGCTGTGGGTGCGGGCTGCCGGCCTGCTCATCCCCGGCGGCATCCTCGGCGGGATTGCGCTGGGCATCTGGCTGGTGGAACAGCCCTTCGCTCAAAATGATGAACTCTTGCAAGGCGCGGCTTTTATGCTGGCCTTCTCCGCCGGATGGGTGCTCATCACCCTCCTGGGCGGCCTCATCGGGGAACGCGTCCTGTGGCCGCTCATCCCCGGCGGCATCATGGCCCTCATCGGCACAGGGATTCTCCTCGGCGGCCCGGCGCTGACCGCGCTCGAATGGACGGGCAAACTCTGGCCCATCGTCCTGGTCGCCATCGGCCTCCGCCTGTTGTGGAAGAGAACCGACAGGGGAGCACAGGGGGTAAAATAAGCGGGTAGGTACCACGTGTCACGTATCAAGTATCACGTGCCACGTGCGGGTTGCGGAGTTAGGGGCTGTGCCTGCTCCCCAATCCCTTGTCCCTACTCGCCCCATCACCCACTCGCCCACTCACCCACTCACCCCATCACCTACTCACCCCACCCCACCATGCCCCTCCTCACTGCCCACAACCTCCACAAACGATACAACGGCATACATGCCGTGCGCGGCATCTCGTTCGAGATTGCCGAAGGCGAAATCTACAGCCTGCTCGGTCCCAACGGAGCGGGCAAGACGACCACCATCGGGATGTTGACCACCCTCCTGGCTCCCACCGAAGGCGAGGCCGAAATCGGCGGATTCTCCGTCACCCGGCAGCCACACAAGGTCAAGGAAATCATCGGCGTCGTCCCGCAGGAGATTGCGCTCTACGACGACCTGACCGCCGCCGAGAACCTGCGCTTTTGGGGACGCATGTACGGTCTGCGGGGGAACGCCCTGCAGAAACGCGTCGCCGAGGCGCTCGACCTGGCGCAACTCACCGAACGCGCCGACGACAAGGTCGGCACCTACTCCGGCGGGATGCAGCGCCGCCTGAACATCGCCGTCGGCCTGCTCAACCGCCCCCAAATTCTCTTTCTGGACGAACCCACGGTGGGAATTGACCCCCAGAGCCGCCGCCGCATCCTGGATACGGTTCTCGAACTCAACCGCCAGGGGCTGGCCGTGCTCTACACCACCCACTACATGGAAGAAGCCCAGGAACTCAGCCACCGCATCGGCATCATCGACCAGGGGCAATTGATTGCCGAAGGCACTCTCGAAGAACTCATCCGCACCACGGATGTGCGCGAGAGCGTCGTTTTGAGTCTGGATGCCCCCCCGGAAGACCCTGCCGCCCTGTGTGCTGCGCTGGAAGCCCTCCCCGGCGTGGAGAAGGCCGCCTCCCCCGATGCGAATCTCATCCTGGAAGTGGAAGCCGCCAACGCCGCCCTGCCGCGCCTCCTGCCCCGCCTGAGCGCCCTCGGCCACCGCGTCCGCCGCATTGAACTCCGCGAACCCAACCTGGAGGCTGTCTTCCTCCATCTTACCGGACGCGCGTTGAGGGATTAGGCGGGGGACGGTAGACCGCGGACGACTGACGATGGACGACAGATGGTGGTCTGTGGTCGGTGGTCCGCGGTCCACCGTCTACCGTCCACCGTCCACCGTTCGCGGTCTACCGTCCTCCGCCTAATCCCTCAACGCGCGTCCGGTAAGATGGAGGAAGACAGCCTCCAGGTTGGGTTCGCGGAGTTCGATGCGGCGGACGC
>DRKV01000008.1 GCA_011051635.1 Chloroflexota bacterium
GCCGCCAATCCCGTAAGACCCATACGGCCCCATGTAGACATCAAAGATATCGTGTTTGGGGTAGTTGGCCGTGCGGATGGTCACGTTCTTATCCGCCTTGACGCCTGTGATGGCAATAGTCGGGATGACCCACGGAGGAAGCGGTTCGAATCCCGCAGGCATAGCGACCCCGCCACTTGCCCCTGCATTCACATCGTTGTAAAACCAGTTGTAGGCGTAGTAGCCGCTGACAGGGCTTTCCAGACGGATGGCGATGCGCTCTGCCCCCCGCATCGCCGCCGGGATGACGAACGTTACCTTGAAGTTGCCCCCGCTGCCTGTATCAATTTGCCCCGCGTCATAGCCTCCGATGCCCAGTGTGCCATACGGCCCCATCAGAACCCGAAACGAATCGTTGGCCGGGAAGTTGTAACATTGCACGGTCACGCTTTGGTCACTCTCCACGCTCAAAATCGCAATCGTGGGAATGACGCCTCCCCCCGCCGCGGCGGGCCGGGAGGTTACTCCCGTCAGCGCAGCCAGTAAGACCACAACCAGAGACGCACGCCAATAAATTTCTGCACGGGTGAGTAATGCTCTCATTGTTCATTGCCTCCTTCATCTTCGTAACCACTGGCATTGGTGGGGTTTGCCACGCCGCTTTTGGCGGCTCGCAATGACATCCGGCCAGATACCATCTGCCCCGATACGTTTAGCATAGCGGAAAAAAGCGCGTTTTGCAATAAGCAGAACCTTGCGTTTACGTTGGGCTTCCGTGACGCGCCCAGGAAAAACAACAAAAAAGCCCTGTCTGAGCAGGGCTGAGAGATGCAGGGGACAATCGTCTATGGAGTACCGAGCGCTTTTTCCAGGGCGGCGCGCAGAGGAGCATCCAAAAAAGGTTTTTCGATTACCGCTGCTACCCCAATGGAACGAACTTTCTCCAGCGGGCCACTCAATCCGGCAGCAGTAACTACCACTACGGGGATGTGTGCATATTCCGGATTGGATTTCAGATGCTCCAGAAAACTCGCCCCGTCTATGTCGGGCATCATCAGGTCACAGGTGATGGCATCTATCCTGGAGGTCGCCAATGTTTCCAGCGCTTCCTCGGCGGTAGCCACGCTCGTGACCCGGTACCCGGCGCGTTCCAGCATCATCCCTATCAGTTTGCGGGTAAAAAGGTCGTCGTCCAGTACCAGAATGTGTTTGTCCATGCGTGCAGGCATCCCTGGGTGCAAAGGGATACTTTCCAAATTATATCAGGTCTCCCAAGAGCATGCTTTGGCCTGGATTTTCCCCGCTACCGCACCCCGCGCCCCAGCGCCGCGGCGATTGCCCGCGCCTGGGAGAGCAACTCCGGCACGGCCTCCAGAGGGAAAGCCTGCTCGGCGTCCGAGAGCGCCGAGGGTGGGTCGGGATGCACCTCCACCAGCAGGCCGTCCGCTCCGGCGGCCAGGGCGGACCGCGAGGCCGGCAGCACCAAATCCCGCCGCCCCGTGGCGTGACTGGGGTCGCCCAGCACCGGCCAGGGAGCCAGTTGCCGCGCCAGGGCGATGGCATTCACGTCCAGCGTGTTGCGGGTCGCCGTTTCGAAGGTGCGGATGCCGCGCTCGCACAGGATGATGCGCTCGTTGCCCCGCGTGGCGATGTGTTCAGCGGCCTGCAGCCACTCCTCCACCGTGGACATGAAGCCGCGCTTGAGCAGCACCGGTTTTTCGGCCTCGCCGACCGCCCACAACAGCGGGAAGTGCTGCATGTTGCGGCTGCCGACCTGGATGATGTCGGCGTACTCCGCCAGCAGGGGGACGTGCTCCACCCCCAGCGCTTCGCTGACCACCAGCAGCCCGAACTCATCGGCCACGGAGCGCAGAATCTTCAACCCTTCTTCGCCCAGCCCCTGGAAACTGTGCGGCGAAGTGCGCGGCTTGAAGGCTCCGCCGCGGATGACGCGCAGATTGTGCGCCGCCAGGACTGCGGCGATGGCGCGGGTTTGGGCGTAACTTTCCACCGAACACGGGCCGAGCATCAGCACCACATCGCGCCCGCCGACCGTCAAATCGGGGGCCAGCGCAACCGGCCGCGTGGCCGGGAGGGTTTGGGTCATAGGAGAAATGTTCATCGGCATAGTTGACTGACAAATCTTTGTTGCGCGGCGCAAGCCGCATCACAGGGGTCAGACTCCCCTCTCCCGTTTCCGGGAGAGGGGCCGGGGGTGAGAGTACTCGGCGGCGAGTTGCGCGGCGACGCGCCGGCGCATTATTTTACCCGATGCGGTCTGCGGCAGGGAGGGCAGCACCGCAATCCGCCGCGGGATTTTGTACCCCGCCAGTCGCCCGCGCAGGAACTCCCGCAGGGCCTCCCCCTCCACCCTCGCCCCCTCGAGCAGTGTCACCGCCGCGGCCACCTCCTGCCCCCATTCGGGGTGCGGCAGCCCGACCACGCAGGCTTCGGCCACCGCGGGATGCTTCCGCAAGGCCGCCTCCACTTCGGCGGGATAGACGTTCTCCCCGCCGCTCACAATCAGGTCGCTGCGCCGCTGGACAATCCACAAATCGCCCTCGGCGTCCAGATAGCCCAGGTCGCCGGTGTGCAGCCAGCCCTCCCGCAGGGCGGCGGCGGTTGCCGCAGGCTCGGCGTGATACCCGGACATCACCGTCGGCCCCTTGACCAGCACCTCGCCGATTGCGCCCCGCGGCAGGGCGCGCCCCTCTTCGTCGGCGACCCGTACCTGCGTCCCCATCAGGGGGCGTCCGACCGTGCCGGGTTTGCGGCGCGTCTCCTCCGGCGTGGCCGTGGCGACCTGCGAAGCCGCCTCGCTCAGCCCGTAGGTGAGGGCCACCGGCAGGCCCGCCTCCCGCGCCGCCCCCAGGATTTCGGGAGTCGGAGCCGCTCCCCCCAGCAAAATCAGCCGCAGCGCGGAGGGCCAGTCTGCCCCCGCGGGGTGCGCCTTCAACAGGCGGTAGAGCATCGTCGGCACCAGCGAGACCAGCGTCACCCGCTCGCGGTGCAGGCGCTCCCACAGCGTTTCTGTGTCGAAGCGGTCGTCCGGGAAGCGCGGCAGGACGAC
>DRKV01000009.1 GCA_011051635.1 Chloroflexota bacterium
CTTTCTGCCGCAGGGCATCAACCCGGACCGCGTCATCCGCGCTATCGTGGCAACCATCATGTTCGCCTCGGCCTATCTGGCTGAGAACGTGCGCGGCGGTCTACAGGCCATCCCCAAGGGGCAACACGAGGCCGCCTACGCGCTGGGGTTGAACGGCTTCCAGACGATGCTCTTTATCATCCTGCCGCAGGCTTTACGCACCGTCATCCCCGTCCTGGTGGGGCAGTTCATCGGCCTGTTTAAAGATACCAGTCTGGTCGCCATCGTCGGCCTGCTCGACCTGCTGGGCATCGCCCGCAGCGTGATTGCCAACCCGAAATTCATCGGTACACAGCGGGAAGTCTTTCTGTTCATCTCGCTGTTCTACTTCGTACTCAGTTACGGCCTCTCTTACGCCAGCCGCCGCCTGGAAAGCGCGCTGGGCGTAGGAGAACGCTAAAAACCTGGAGGAACCCATGAGCGAACAATCCGCCGGTAACGGCAAAGACCCCATCATCATTTGCCGCGATGTCCACAAATGGTACGGAGATTTCCACGTCCTGCGCGGCATCAGCATGGAAGTGCAGCGCGGGGAAGTGGTGGTCATCTTCGGGCCTTCCGGCTCCGGCAAATCCACCTTTATCCGCACCATCAACCGCCTGGAAGAACATCAGCGCGGCCAAATCATCGTGGACGGCACCGAACTGACCCACGACGTGCGCAACATCGAGAAAATCCGCATGGAAACCGGGATGGTCTTCCAGCAATTCAATCTCTTCCCCCACCTGACGGTGATGCAGAACATCACCCTGGCCCCCATCCAGGTACGCAAAATCGACAAGGCCGAGGCCGAAGAGACCGCCATGCAATTGCTCAAGCGCGTCGGCATCCCGGAGCAGGCCAACAAATACCCCGGTCAACTCTCCGGCGGCCAGCAACAGCGTGTGGCTATCGCCCGCGCCCTGGCGATGAAGCCCAAAATCATGCTCTTCGACGAACCTACCTCCGCCCTGGACCCCGAAATGATTAAGGAAGTGCTGGACGTGATGGTGGAACTTGCCGAAAGCGGGATGACGATGCTGGTCGTCACCCATGAGATGGGCTTCGCCCGCGCTGTGGCCGATACGATGTACTTCTTCGATGAAGGCCAGATTGTGGAAAGCGGCCCGCCCGACGAAGTTTTCCACAACCCCCAGGAGGACCGCACCAAACTCTTCCTCTCCCAGATTTTGCAGCACTAACTTCCGAGGGTTGCACACGCAAAAACAGGCAAGAGCGGCGCTCTTGCCTGTTTTTTTCATCCTTTCACCACCGCCACCGGGCGCAAACGGGCTACTTTGCGGGCAATCCCCGCCCGGCAGACGGTCTCGACCACCTCATCTACGTCCTTGTAAGCCTGCGGGGCTTCTTCCGCCAATCCCGGCAGGGAACCGGCCCGCACGCGGATGCCGCGGCTCTCCAGTCTTTCTCGCAGGGCATCGCCGCGCACCGATTTTTTGGCCTTCCGACGGCTCATCACCCGTCCCGCGCCGTGACAGGTGGAGCCGAAAGAGCGCGCCATGCTCTCCTCCGTCCCCACCAGCACCCAGGAAGCCGTCCCCATTGAGCCGGGGATGATGACCGGCTGCCCAATCTCGCGGTATTCCGGGGGAAGTTCCCGCGACCCCGGCCCGAAGGCGCGGGTCGCCCCTTTGCGGTGGACGCACACCCGCATGCGCTCCCCGTCCACCTCGTGCCATTCGATTTTCCCCATGTTGTGGGCGATGTCGTACACCTGATGCAGATGCCAGTTGGGGACTACCCCGGCCAGCACCTGTTCGAAGGCCAGCCGCGCCTGGTGCGCCAGCACCTGCCGGTTGACGAAAGCGAAATTGGCCGCGGCGCGCATGGCCGCCAGGTAATCCTTCCCCTCAGGGGAATCCAGCGGGGCGCAGACCAGTTCCCGGTCCGGCAGGCGGATGCCGTAGCGCCGCACCGCCCCCTGGAAGGCGCGCACGTAGTCGGAGCAAACCTGATGCCCCAGGCCGCGCGAGCCGCAATGGATTTGCACCGCCAGCGTCCCGCGGCGCAGCCCCATCACCTCGGCGGCACGGGGGTCGAAGATTTCATCCACCACGTCAATCTCGATGAAGTGATTGCCCGCCCCCAGCGAGCCGACCTGTACTCTGCCGCGCTCCCTGGCCCGCGGGCTGATTTTGGTGGGGTCGGCCCCTTCCAGGCGGCCTCCTTCCTCGGTGCGGCGCACGTCCATTTCGGTGGCGTAGCCGCGCTGCAAAGCCCAGCGCGCTCCCTCCCGGCAGATGCGCTTCAATTCGGCCTCATCCACCCGCACCGCCCCTTTGACGCCCACCCCGCTGGGGCAATAGGCATCCAGGGCGCTCGCTAGGGCATCCAGATGCGCTTCGGCCTCCTCGTATTCGATTTGCGACCCCAGGAGACGGACTCCGCAGTTGATGTCGTAGCCAATCGCCCCCGGAGAGATGACCCCATCCGGATAGCGGGTAGCGGCCACGCCCCCGATGGGAAAACCGTACCCCTGATGCATATCCGGCATGACGAGGACGCGCCCCACCAGCCCCGGCAGGGTCGCGGCGTTGACGGCTTGCTCCAGGGATTTGTCGCGCGTCACTTCTTCCAGCAGGCGGCGGGTAGCAAAGATACGCACCGGGACACGCATATCAGGGCGGTAATCGCGGGGGATTTCCCACTCCGTATCGCTGATGCGAACCAAATCTTGCAGGCGGAACATGACGGCCTCCTTCGTAAGCGGTAAACCGTTGTCGTGAGTGCAGGGACCGCAGATTACGCAGATTGGACGCTGCAAAATCAGCGAGGTCTACGTTGC
>DRKV01000010.1 GCA_011051635.1 Chloroflexota bacterium
CCCCGGCCTGGGAATCAAGCGCTGGCTGCTGGTGTTGCTGGCGGGTACGACCCTGCTGGCAATTGGCTTCGGGGTGGCCGTGCTGGATTTCTACCGCAACGCCCCCGATACGTGGTGGCTGCCGGCTCTGTCTTATCTCTCGCTGCGCTTTTTGGTGCGACCGCTGCGGGTGGCGGTCTTCGGCGCGCTGGGGATGGCGCTGGTGGGACTGGGCATCTGGGGGATGAACCGCTCCCTGCTGGAACCCTTCCGCCCGCGCAGCGGCTCCGTGGTGGAGGCCGTAGCGGCTTACCGCCGCAAGGGACGCGGCCCGCGCATCGTGGCTATCGGCGGGGGGCACGGGCTTGCCAACCTGCTGCGCGGCCTGAAAGCCTATTCCCACAACATCACCGCGGTGGTCACCGTGGCCGACGACGGCGGCTCTTCGGGGCGGCTGCGCGATTCACTCGGCATTCCGCCCCCCGGCGACATCCGCAACTGCCTGGCGGCTCTCTCCAACGACGAAGCCCTGCTGACCCAACTCTTCCAGTACCGCTTCGGGAACGACGTGGAGGGATTGGAGGGCCATTCCTTCGGGAACCTGTTCATCAGCGCCTTGAGCGAAATCATGGGCAGTTTCGAGGACGCGGTGGCCGAATCGGGGCGGGTTCTCTCCGTGCATGGGCGCGTCTTGCCGGCCACCCTCCACGATGTGCGCCTGGTGGCCGATGTGCGCTTGCAGCATACGGCCATCGCGGTGCGCGTGCGCGGGGAGAGCAACATCCCGCAGACCAACGGGCACGTCCAGCGGGTGTGGCTGGAGCCTGGCGACCCTCCCGCGTATCCCAAAGTGGTGCAATCCATCCTCGCCGCGGATTTGATTGTGGTCGGGCCGGGCAGCCTTTACACCAGTATCCTGCCCAATTTACTGGTGACGGATATCGTGGAAGCGATGCGCTCCAGCCGGGCGCTGAAGGTCTTTGTGTGCAACATCGCCAATCAACCCGGCGAAACGGACGGTTATGCCTGCCAGGATTATCTTCAGGCCGTCGACGTCCACGCGGGTCATTCCCTGGTGGACCTGGTGCTGCTCAACGAGACTTTTCCCGCTGAGGCCGCCGACCTGGAGTGGGTGCGGGCGGACGACAGGCAGATACAATACCCTGTGCACCGCGCCAACCTGGTGAATGAAGCCCGTCCCTGGCAGCACGATTCGGTCAAGTTGGCTGAGACTTTGATACGCCTGCTGGAGGAGCGCACCGGGCCTTTGGACGAGACGGCGTAGAGGGGTGGTTGTTCGCGACAATCATATTGTGACGAAATTCACGTTACTTGCGCGGGTAAAAGGCGTTACAATAGGAGCGCCTGCAACGAAAGAAAAAAACCATACCGACAGGAGGTTTTACCATGACAGTAAAAGTAGGTATCAACGGCTTTGGACGCATCGGGCGTCAGGTTTTGAAGGCTATCAAGGAACGTCACGGCGATGCGTTAGAGGTGGTGGCAGTCAACGATTTGTTCGATGCCAAGACCAACGCCCAGTTGTTCAAGTACGATTCCAACTACGGCATCTACCCCGGTCCCGTGGAAGTGGTGGACGGCGACCTGGTAATTGACGGCGAGCGCATCAAAGTTTTCGCCGAGCGCGACCCCGGCAATCTCCCCTGGGCTGACCTGGGTGTGGACATCGTCATCGAGGCCACCGGCGTTTTTCGGGATGCGGGCAAAGAACCCGGCCCCCAGGCGCACATTCAGCGCGGCGGAGCGAAGAAGGTGATTATCTCCGCCCCTGCCAAGAACGAAGACCTGACCGTGGTGCTGGGCGTCAACGATGAGGCTTACGACCCGGCGAAACATCACATCGTCTCCAACGCCTCCTGCACCACCAACTGCCTGGCTCCGGCGGCCAAAGTGGTGCTGGATACGTTTGGCATCGTCAAGGGCCTGATGGTGACGGTACACTCCTACACCAACGACCAGCGTATTCTCGACCTGGCGCACAAAAAGGACCCCCGCCGCGCCCGCGCTGCGGCCCTCAACATCATCCCCACCACGACGGGGGCAGCCAAAGCCGTGGGACTGGTCATCCCCGAACTGAAGGGCAAATTCGACGGTTACGCCCTGCGCGTTCCCACCCCGACGGTTTCCATCGTGGATTTTGTGGTTGAAACCGAGAAACCCGTCACGCTGGAGGCGCTCAAGGCTGCCTTCAAGGAGGCCGCCGAGGGCAAACTGAAGGGCATCCTGGGCTACAGCGACGAGCCGCTGGTCTCGATGGATTTCAAAGGCGACGCCCGCTCCTCCATCATTGACGCCGCTTCCCTGATGGTGATGGGCGACAACATGGCGAAAGTGGTCACCTGGTACGACAACGAATGGGGTTACTCCTGCCGCACGGCAGACCTGGCCGCTTTGATGGCGAAGAGTCTGTAAGGAATTTCATTCCCGACCCCGCCTCTTCCCTCGACGGGAGGGGGCGGGGTAGTCGCAAAGGAGTTGTCCATGTTCAACAAACAGACCGTACGGGATGTAGACGTGCGCGGCAAGAAAGTGCTCGTGCGCGTTGATTTCAACGTACCGCTCAAAGACGGGCAGGTGGCCGACGATACCCGCATTCGGGCTGCCCTGCCGACGATTACCTACCTGCTGGACAACGGCGCGGCGGTCATTCTCATCTCTCACCTGGGCCGCCCCAAAGGGGAGCGCAAACCTGAACTCTCCCTGCGCCCTGTGGCCGCCTATCTGGAAACTTTGTTGGAGCGTCCCGTGGCCTTTGCGGAAGATTGCATCGGCCCGGCGGCGGAAAGCGCCGCGGCCGCGTTGCAGCCTGGCGAAGTGCTCCTGCTGGAAAACACCCGCTTTCACCCCGAAGAGAAGAAGAACGACCCGCAGATGGCGCGGCAATTGGCGGCGCTGGCGGACCTGTACGTCAACGATGCCTTTGGCTCGGCGCACCGCGCCCACGCATCCACCGAAGGCGTGGCGCACTATCTGCCCGCCGTGGCCGGTTTTCTGATGGAGAAGGAAATCCGTTATCTGGGACAGGCAATCGCGAATCCGGAGAAGCCCTTCGTTGCCATTCTGGGCGGGGCGAAAATCGGCGATAAAATCGGCGTCATTCGCAACCTGCTGGGTAAGGCCGACCAAATTTTGATTGGCGGCGGAATGGCGAATACCTTCTTCAAGGCGCAGGGATACCCCGTGGGAGATTCGCTTGTGGAGGATGACGCCCTGGAGACGGCCCGCGCCCTTCTGGCGGATGCCGGCCCCAAATTGCGCCTCCCTGTGGATGTGGTGATTGCCGACGCTTTCGACAACGAAGCGGAGCGCCGCGTTATGACGGTTGCTCCCATCCCGGAGGGCTGGCGCATCCTCGATATCGGCCCTGAGACGGTTGCCAACTACAGCAAGGTGATTGCCGGAGCCAAAACCGTAGTGTGGAACGGGCCGATGGGTGTCTTCGAGATGCCCAATTTCGCCAAAGGCACTTTCGGGATTGCCGAAGCGGTAGCCGCCAGCGATGCGGTCAGCATTGTAGGGGGCGGCGATTCGGTGGCCGCGGTCAGGCAATCGGGGCTGGCCGATAAAATCACGCACATCTCTACCGGCGGCGGCGCTTCCCTTGAAATGCTGGAGGGCAAGGTACTGCCCGGTTTGGCGGCTCTGCGTGACGCCTGAATGCACGCGTAAACACGACCAGATGCGAATGCCCCACGAATGGAGGCAAATATGCGAACCCCTGTTGTAGCAGGTAACTGGAAAATGAACAAGACAGTGGCGGAGACGCGGGAACTGCTCTCCGCCCTCATCCCCGGCCTGCAGGCTGTGGAGGGCGTAGAGAAAATCGTCGCCCCGCCCTGTACCGCTCTGCTGGCTGCCCGTGAGATGCTGAAAGGCACGGGGATTGGTCTCAGCGCCCAGAACATGCACTGGGAGGAGCACGGGGCGTTCACCGGCGAGGTGGCTCCCGGCATGGTGGCGGAATTGTGCCAATACGTCATCATCGGGCACTCCGAACGGCGCGCCTACTTTGGCGAGACGGATGCAACCGTCAACAAGAAGGTAGCCGCGGCCCTGGGGCATGGCCTGATTCCCATCGTGTGCGTCGGCGAGACGCTGGAGCAGAACCAGGCGGGAGAGACCGCCGCGGTCGTCTCCCGGCAGGTGGCGCAGGGACTGGAGGGTATCGCCCTGGAAGACCCCGCCGGCCTGATGATTGCCTACGAACCGGTATGGGCGATTGGCACCGGCCTGGCGTGCGACCCCGACGCGGCCCAAAGCGTGGTGGCGGATGTCATCCGTCCGGCGCTGGAGGCGCTGTGGGGCGCGGAAACCGCCCAGGGCGTGCGCGTCCTGTACGGCGGCTCGGTCAAACCGGGGAACGCGGCTCCCTTCTTTGCCAAACCCGATATTGACGGGGCGCTGGTGGGCGGAGCGAGTTTGAAAGCCGATGCCTTTCTGGCGATTGCCCAGGCCGCGGTTTGATGAAGTAGCCTTTTTTATGACAACCACACTTCGAATTTGCAAGATTTTCTTTTCCAACACGATTGAGTGGTTGTGGTAAAATCCAAATACAATTTGATACTATCCAAACAGCAGACACTTCGCAGAGGTGAAAAATCCCGCGAAGGTGTCTTTTGTTTCCGCCAGGGGCCACAAGTGGCAGAAGCAAGGAATTTCGTCGGATAAGACAAGGTTATACGTTCAGGAGAGCGCACATATGACCTCATCAACCAGAACCCTCTCCCAATCCCCGCGTCCGAACAAGACGCGCTTTTTAACGCCCGAGCAAGTCGCCATGGTTGATGAGGCTTTGCGCGCTTTGGGCGATTTTGGTGAAGTGCGGCTGGTGGTGGAGAAAGGCCGTTTGCGGTTCATCGTTACCCAGAAAAGTTATGACGCTCTCAAATGGCACCCCGGTGCGATTGAAGCGGTAGAGTGAGGCGTTGTTGTGAGCGCAAATTGGTACGTTTTGCGTAGCAAAGCGCGCAAGGAGGACGCGGTTTACGCCCAGGCCTTACAGCGCGGCCTGGAAGTTTTCTACCCGCGCTTGCGCGTCAATCCGGTCAACCCGCGTGCCCGCAAGGTGCGTCCGTACTTTCCCGGCTACATGTTCGTCCGTGTAGATTTGGAGGCGGTTGGACGCTCCGTGC
>DRKV01000011.1 GCA_011051635.1 Chloroflexota bacterium
CAACGTGGGCATCCAGCAAAGCGGCGTGGAAAGCCCCTTGCCGGAAGCCCTGCGGGAGAGCACCTTCGAGCACATCGGCCTCTTCGTGAACGAGGAGGTCAAGGCTGACCTGGAAGCGCACTACACGCGAGTAGACAGCGCTTCTCCCGATTACGCCGCCTATGTGGAAACATCCCCCCTTTTGGTGGAATCCCCCATTTACGTGCTCTCGCCCACCGATGAGGCCGCCCGCTCCCGCCTGGAAGCGGAGATAAGCCGCCCCTTGTTGATGGTCTTCGCCCTGGAGAGAATCGCCGAAAACCCCGATGCGGCGCAGACCCTGATGCCCGGCGCGGACTTCGACCTCTCCAAACTGCCCCCCGGCACGGACATCTTCACCGCCCTGGGGATGATGCCGCAATCCCAGCGCGCCGGCCTGCTCGACAAGATAGACGAGCGCTTTTCAGCCATGGGGGGCGAGAAAGCCATCTCTCAGGCCGCGGCCCGCGCCGTGCTGGAAGAGTACAGAGCATTAGGGCGCGACATCACCGCCATCCAAAACGCCTATCTCTTCCACGTCGGCGGGCAGATGCTCCTCATCGCCCTGATTGCGGCGCTGGCGACCATCATCGTGGGCTACCTGGGAGCGCGCATCGCCGCGGCGGTGGCCCGCGACCTGCGGAGCGTACTCTTCGAGCGGGTGATGCGCTTCTCCGGGGCCGAGTTCGACCGCTTCTCCACGGCCTCCCTGATTACCCGCTCCACCAACGACATCACCCAAATCCAGAGCGTGACGGCTATCCTGGTGCGGCTGGTCTTCTACGCCCCAATCATCGGCATCGGCGGCGTCATCCGCGCCCTGGATAAAAGCCCCTCCATGTGGTGGATTATCGCCCTGGCCGTGGCGCTCCTCCTGGTGATGATTGCCACCGTCTTCAGCGTGGCCGTCCCCAAGTTCAAACTCGTCCAAAAACTGCTGGATAAACTCAACCTGATAACCCGCGAAAACCTGGCGGGCATGATGGTGGTGCGCGCCTTCCGGCAGGAGAAACACGAGGAACAGCGCTTCGACCAGGCCAACCGCGAATTGACCGCCACCAACCTGTTCGTCAACCGCATCTTCGTAGTCGTGATGCCCTTCATGATGCTGGTGATGAACGGCGCGACCATGCTCATCATCTGGGTGGGGGCGCACGAAGTCGCCCAGGCGCAAATCCAGGTGGGCGACATGATGGCCTTCATGCAGTACGCCATTCAAATCGTGTTCGCCTTCCTGATGCTTTCCATGCTCTTCATCATGTTCCCGCGGGCGGATGTCTCCGCCAACCGGGTCGCGGACGTGCTGGAAACCCCCATCAGCATCCTCGACCCCGAAGAGCCGAAGCATTTTCCGCAGCCCTTCCGCCCCTCCATCGTCTTCCGGCACGTCTCTTTCCGCTACCCGGAGGCCGAGGACGACGTGCTCCACGACATCACCTTCGAGATAGAGGCCGGGCAGACGGTGGGCATCATGGGGACGACCGGCTCCGGCAAGTCTACGGTGGTCAACCTCATCCCCCGCTTCTTCGATGTCAGCGAGGGGCAAATCCTGATTGACGGGGTGGACATCCGGGAAGTGCCGCTCAAAGAACTGCGAGATGTCATCGGCTACGTGCCGCAGCACAGCAACCTGTTCACCGGCACAATCGAGAGCAACCTGCGCTTTGCCGATGAACATGCCGACGAGGAAACCCTGCGCACGGCGCTGGAAATTGCCCAGGCCGCCGAGTTCGTCTTCTCCAAGCCGGAGGGGATGCAGGCGGAAGTCTCACAGGGCGGCATCAACTTCTCCGGCGGGCAAAAGCAGCGTCTCACGATTGCCCGCGCCCTGGTCAAAAAAGCCCCCATCTACATTTTCGACGACAGTTTCTCGGCCCTGGATTACAAGACCGATGCCCGCCTGCGCCGCGCCCTGCTCCAACACCTGGGCGACAGCACGGTTATCATCGTCTCCCAGCGGGTCGCGACCATCAAAAACGCCGACCAAATCCTCGTCCTGGACGAGGGACGGGTCATCTGCCAGGGGACGCACGAAGAACTGCTCCAGACCTGCCGGATTTACCGGGAAATCGCTTACTCGCAACTCACTCAGGAGGCGCTCGGATGAGCAAACCGACCTCTGCACGCAAAACCCCCACGCCCCGCCAGATGATGGGCCGCGGCCACGGGATGGCCGGAGGCCCCGTGGAGAAGCCCCGAGACTTCAAAGGCACGCTCCGCAAACTGGTGGCCTATCTGAACCCCTTCAAAGTCACCATCATCATCGTCTTCGTGCTCGCCATCGGCTCGACAGTATTCTCCATCGTAGGGCCTAAAATCCTGGGCAACGCCACCACGGAACTGTTCAACGGCATCCTGGCGAAATTGGCCGGGACGGGCGACGTGCCTTTCGATACCATCGTCCGCATCCTGCTGACCGCCCTGGGACTGTACGCTTTCTCGGCGGTGCTGAGTTACCTCCAGGGCTGGCTGATGACCGATGTCGCCATGCAGGTCACTTACCAGTTGCGCAAGGACGTGATGGAGAAAATCAACCGGATGCCCTTCCGCTACTTCGACGGGACTTCCTACGGCGAGGTGCTCTCCCTGCTGACCAACGATGTGGACACCGTCAGCCAGACCCTCAACCAAAGTTTGACCCAGATGCTGACCTCCCTGGTGACGGTGCTGGGCGTGCTGGTGATGATGCTGACCATCAGTTGGCAGATGACCATCGTCGCCCTGCTGATTGTGCCCGTCTCCATGCTGGTGGTGATGACGATTATCAAGCAATCGCAGAAGTTCTTCAGCCAGCAGCAGGATTATCTGGGGCACGTCAACGGGCACGTGGAGGAGGCCTTCGGCGGGCACGTGATTGTCAAGGCTTTCAACGGCGAAGAGAAGAGCATCGCCAGGTTCGAGACCTACAACGACACCCTGCACGGGGCGGCCTGGAAAGCGCAGTTCTTCTCCAGCATTATGATGCCCACCATGCGGCTGATTGGCAACTTGGGGTACGTGGCGGTGGTCGTCCTGGGTGGCTGGCTCGCCGTGCGCGATATGATTACCGTGGGCGACATCCAGGCCTTCATCCAGTACGTGCGCTCCTTCACCCAGCCCATCACCCAACTGGCGAAC
>DRKV01000012.1 GCA_011051635.1 Chloroflexota bacterium
CCGCGGCTCGGCGGGATGTTGGGCGATGTATTTGGGGGGGAGATGATAATCAAAATCGGAGGGGCGCATAGAAAAAAGGCAAGGGATGCTTTGGAGAGGAATCACCCAACCGGGCAACCATTCAACTACCCAACTACTTGACTACCCAACTACCCGACTACCCGACTATTCGACTACCTGACTATTCGACCAGGCCACTACTTCCTCAAAAAACGCGCCAGCAGATTGAGTATCACCGTCAGCAACACGGAGAGCAGCAGCGAGGTCGCCAGGGGGAAGATACAGGTGAAGTTTTGGCCCTCGATGTGAAAATCCCCCGGCAGACGTCCCAGCGGCAGGTCGAGGCGGGCCAGGAGGATGAGCAGCCCGCCGACAAGAGCCAGCGCCAGCCCGATGAAGAGGAGAGTGCGTCCTAAAGTGAGCATAGGGGGTGACAACTTGATAGAACGCGCCGCTATGTTTGCATCACACGGAGACGCAGGGAACACAGAGTTTCTTTGTAAAACCCCGTGTTCTCTGCGTCCCTGTGTGTGCGCGTACGGCACGCCTGCGCCACACGGCGGAGGTTTGTCCGGTTGGGCACAAGGGATTAAAAGAGCGCCCCTTGTTCGGCGCGGGGGTAAGGGATGTTCAGGTGTTCGTAGGCGCGGCGGGTTGCCAGCCGGCCCTGGGAAGTGCGTTCCAGAAAGCCCAGTTGCAGCAGGTACGGCTCGACCACGTCCATGATGGTGTCCGGCTCCTCGCTGATGGAGGCTGCAATCGTGCTCAACCCGACCGGGCCGCCGTTGTACTTCTCGATGATGGTGCGCAGGACGCGGCGGTCCATATCGTCCAGGCCGAGGGCGTCCACGTTGAGCAGTTCCATGGCCTGGACGGCCATCTCCCGCGTGATGGTGCCTGCGCCGCGCACCTGGGCGTAATCCCGTGCCCGGCGGAGCAGGCGCAGGGCGACGCGGGGCGTGCCGCGGGCGCGGCGGGCCAGTTCCAGAATGCCCTCCGCCTCGGCGGGGACGCGCAGTTTGGCCGCGGCGCGGGCGATGATTTCCTGCATGGCAGGCAGGTCGTAATACTCCAGGCGGTAAACCGCCCCAAAGCGCGCCCGCAGCGGAGCGGTGACCAGTGCCAGGCGGGTGGTTGCCCCAATCACGGTGAAGCGCGGCAGTTTCAGGCGGATGGAGCGCGCCGAAGGCCCCTTTCCAATCACGATGTCGAGAGCGAAATCTTCCATGGCGGGGTAGAGCACTTCCTCCACCGCCCGCCCCAGGCGGTGTACCTCGTCGATGAAAAGCATGTCGCCCGCCCGCAAGTTGGTCAGGATGGCCGCCAGGTCGCCGGCGCGCTCGATGGCCGGGCCGGCCGTCACCTTGAGGTTGACGCCCATCTCGTTCGCCAGGATGTGCGAGAGAGTCGTCTTCCCCAGCCCCGGCGGGCCGTAGAACAGGACGTGGTCGAGGGCCTCCTTGCGGTGCCGGGCCGCGGCAATCAGAATTTTCAGATTCTCCTTGACGTTGCCCTGGCCTATCAGTTCGTCCAGACTCCGGGGACGCAGGGCGTGGTCCAGGCGGTCGTCCGGCTTTGGCTCCGGGCTGATGGGGCGGTCTTGTGTGTCGCTCATGAAGCCCATTATACCCGCTTATACTGGACGGTAGACGATGGACGGTGGACAACTGTTTTCTGCAGGCCGGATTCCAGCCGCCGCTTCGTCAGGCTTCGCAGGCGGATTCGCGGATGCAGGTGCAAGTCTTGACTGCCATTTTCACAACATCTCCTGGCCCCCTACCCACCGGGGGCGCGAGAACAGCGTAAATCAGCGGGCATCAGCGCAATCCGTGTTCCTCGCGGGCGTTGTCGGTTGGCAAAGCATTTCCGCACATTTTGCACCCCTCACGAAAGCGCAATGCGCGCGAGGGGCGCTTTTCCGCTATAATTGGAATTACTTACCCCCCTCGCCTGGCCGGATACACAACTGCCTCCATGGACAACGTATTTGCATCCCAACACCCCCTGGTAGCCCACAAACTGGCGCGTCTGCGCAATAAGGACACCAAGCCCAAGAAATTCCGCGAACTGGTGCGCGAAATCTCCGCCTTGCTGGCCTACGAAGCCACTGCTGACCTGGAACTCATGCCGGTGGACATCGAGACGCCGCTCACCCGGACGCGGGGCTACGAACTCAAGGACAAAATCGGTCTGGTGCCCATCCTGCGGGCCGGGCTTGGCATGGTGGAGGGCGTATGGGGGTTGATGCCCAATGCAGAAGTATGGCACATCGGTCTGTATCGCGACGAGCGCACTTTGCAGCCGGTGGAGTATTACAACAAACTCCCTGTAGCCCCGACGGTCTCCGTATGCCTGGTGCTGGACCCCATGCTGGCAACGGGCGGCTCGGCGGTTGCTACGGTGGATATCCTCAAACGCTGGGGGGTGAGCAAAATCAAATTCGTGGGGCTGATAGGGGCGCCGGAAGGCATTGCCCTGATGCAGCAACGCCATCCCGAAGTTCCTATTTACCTGGCGGCTGTCGATGAGCGTCTGAACGAACACGGCTACATTCTCCCCGGCCTGGGGGACGCCGGCGACCGACAATTTGGCACTGCCTGACAATGCGCTTATGACTATTGACCACATCGGACGATACGAAATCAAAGGCCGGCTGGGACGCGGTGGCATGGCTACCGTGTACCGGGGATTCGACCCGCGCTTTGGGCGCGAGGTGGCTATCAAGGTGCTTCCCCTGGATATGGTGGATGACGCCCAATTCCGCACTCGTTTCGAGCGGGAAGCCCACTCCATCGCCGCCCTGGAGCATCCCTGCATCGTGCCCGTCTATGACTTTGCAGAAGACAACGGGCAGCCTTTCATCGTGATGCGCCTGATGAAAGGCGGTTCACTGGCCGACCGTCTCAAGAAAGGGGCGCTCTCGCTGGTGGATGCCTCCCGGATTTTGGAGCGCATCGCCCAGGCGTTGGATGCTGCCCATCAGCGCGGCATCATCCACCGCGACCTCAAACCCGGCAATGTCCTCTTCGATGAATACGACAACGCCTACCTTTCCGATTTTGGCATCGCCCACATCGCCGGGGCAGGCTCTACGCTTACCGGCACAGGCGTGCTTGGTACGCCTGCCTACATGAGTCCTGAACAGGTGCAGGGGGGCGGCGCTCCCCTGGATGCCCGCAGCGATGTCTATGCTTTGGGAATTATCCTTTACCAGATGCTCACCGGCCAGACGCCTTTCCAGGCGGATACGCCCGCCCGGGTCATGATGGCGCATATCCTGGAGCAGCCGGAGCCGATTCGGAACCTGCGCCCCGATTTGTCGCCGGAATGCGAGGCGATTTTCGGGAAAGCGCTGGCGAAAGACCCCGATGAGCGTTTCGACAGCGCTGGAGAATTGGCTGCCGCCTTCAAAGCGTTGGTATTGACTGAAGCCCCTACGCCGCAGAGCCGTCCTCTCGCTCCGACCTATGAAGCGCCCACGCGGGCCGCCCGTTCCCCCGCCACACCGCCCCCTGCCCCGCCTTCTCCGCCTACTCCCCCGGGGCCCCTGCCGGCGGAGAACGCGCCCCGCCGCGGAATCCCCCTGTGGATTTTTGCCCTCGCGGGGGTGCTGGTACTGGGGGGATTGGTGGGGGGCGGACTCCTTTTGAAGGGGCTGCTGACCCCTGGGGGCGCCGCGCCCACTCCAGGGCAATCCGCTTCTGCCGCTTCCTTTCAGGCGACTCAAACGGCCCTGGTGCTGGTCTCCCTTTCTGAGGCCACCGCGACCCCCTCCCCTTCTCCCGCTCCCACTTCCACCGTCACGCCCTCGCCCCTCCCTACGGAGACAGCGCTGCCCACCGACACGCCTACCCCTACCGATACCCCCACCCCGACGGCAACCCCGGCTCCCATTGTGCTGGGCGGCGCAGACCGAATGGCCTTCCTGCGGGATAACGACATCTGGACGGTCAACCTGGATGGCGGCGACCTGCGCCAGTTGACAAAAGACGGCGGGGAAAAAACCCTCCTGCAATGGATGCCGGACGGCAAGGCGGTGACCTACATTCTGGGGAAATGTGTGCACAGTGTGGAGGACGCCACGGGGCGCGACGAACTCATCATGTGCCTCAAGGCCATTGATACTTTGAGCGATTTCACAATTTCGCCGGATGGCGGCCAGGTAGCGATAAGCATCGACAACCAGTTGTACGTCGTGCCCTTCGACCGTGAGGCCCTGGCGCAGGTGGAATACCGCACTGATTTGCGGCGTTTGGGAACGTGTGCCTCGCTGGCTCCCTACACGCGCAATGCCGTCAAGCAGGCGCGTTGGTCGGACGACGCCGCTATGCTGGCGGTGAAAGTCATCGGCAACGATGGGACGGGCAGGCAGGTAGACCTTGTGGATGTAGTTAGCATTGCCGGATGCCCCGATACCCCGCCCCGCCGGGATGAGTTCCCCGCCCAACGCTTTACCATCAAAACCTACGATACCACCCCGATTATCCAGAATTTCACCTGGGACGGCGTGTACCTGTTTGCGCTGACGGGCTTCGTGCGGAACGACGGCTTTGGCGACCTGTACCTCTACAATTCCGACCTGCACAAAGCCGATGCCGAAGTCAACCCCGTGGACGGGGTTTGCTGTTACCGCGACCCCCAGTTCAGCCCGGATGGGCAGTACCTTGCTTTCGCCTTCCAGGACATCCGCGCCGGCGCGGCCAACCCCATCACCCTGTACTACATTGACCTCAGCACATTGGGAACCGGCGTGCGGTATACCCCCATTCCCTTGCCGGAGGACTTCTTCAGCAATCCTCGGGAGAAACCCCAGCCTATCCTCCGCCCTCATTAGGGATTGCGGGTTAGGAGGTCGCGGGTTAGGACATCGGGAGTTGGCATTCATCATTCACTATTTACCCTTCACCATTCATCATTCTGCGTTCCTCAAGGAGGTTTCATGCTTAACAGCCACACCATCCACGCCCCGCAAATCCTCACCATTGAACGGCACATCCTGGAAATGCAGCGAAAATTCCCCGAGGCCACCGGCGCGCTGACCGGCCTGCTCTACGACCTTGCTCTGGCGGGCAAGTTGATAGCCAGTCAGACCACGCGTGCCGGGTTGGTGGAAATCCTGGGCAAGGAAGGGTCGGTCAACGTACAGGGTGAGCAGGTGATGAAACTCGACCGCCTGGCTGATGAAACCATCTATCGCCTGAACGACCATACCGGACGTCTGGCCATCATGGGGTCGGAGGAGCACGAAGACCCCCTCCCTATCCCGGAAGGATACCCCAAAGGGAAGTACGTTCTTCTCTACGACCCGCTGGACGGCTCCTCCAACATCGATTACAACGTCAGCATCGGCACGATTTTTGCCATCTATCGCCGCAAATCGGCGACAGGCCCCGGTACGCTGGAAGACTGCCTCCAGCCGGGACGCGACCTGGTGGCTGCCGGCTACCTGATTTACGGCTCCAGCACGATGCTGGTCTACAGCACCGGCCAGGGGGTACACGGCTTCACCCTCGACCCCACGGTAGGGGAGTTCCTGCTCTCGCATCCCGATATTCGGATGCCGCAGAAACCCACCTACTACAGCGTCAACCAGGGGTACGAGAATTTGTGGAGCGAGGGGGTGCGGCAGTACACCTACTACTTGCAAGGCAAGAAGAAAGGCTTCAAGGGGCTTTCCCTGCGCTACATCGGCTCGATGGTGGCCGATTTCCATCGCAACTTGCTCACCGGGGGCGTGTATTACTACCCCGCCGTGCCTTCCCAGCCGCAAGGGAAACTGCGCCTCCTGTACGAGGCCGTCCCGCTGGCCTTCATCGCCGAGCAGGCCGGAGGCTACGCCTCGGATGGCCGCCGCAACATTCTGGATATCCAGCCGGAGAGTTTACACCAGCGCACCCCGCTTTTCATCGGCAACCGCGGCCTGGTGGAAAAAGCGGAAGAGTACATCGCCCGCTACGATTGAAGCCGGATGCACGTCCTCTTCGTCCACAAGAACTTTCCTGCCCAGTTCGGACATATCGCCGCGGCGCTGACTCGTCAGGGACATCGCTGCACCTTCGTTTCGCAGACCCCGGCGGGCACGGTGGACGGCATCGGGAAAATCCAATACACCCTGCGGGGCGGCGCCACGCGGCACACGCATTACTGCTCGCGCACCTTCGAGAACGCCACCTGGCACGCCCATGCCGTGTACGAAGCCCTGCAAGCCCGCCCGGACATCCGCCCCGACCTGGTGGTGGGACATTCCGGTTTTGGCTCCACGCTTTTTCTGCGGGAACTGTACCCCGGTACGCCCCTGCTCAACTACTTCGAGTATTTTTACCGTCCCCGCAACAGCGACCTGGACTTTCGCCCTGAATGGCCGCCCTCCGAGCAGGATAGACTGCGCGCTTACACGCGCAACGCCATGATTTTGCTCGACCTGGAGTATTGCACCGCGGGCTACACGCCTACCCATTTCCAACACGGCCTCTTTCCCCAGGCTTACCGTCCCAAAATCGAAGTCATCCACGATGGCATAGACGCCGCTTTTTGGCATCCGAAGGCGGGGAGTAGTACCAAATACCTGCTGGACATTCCCCCGCAAGCGCGTATCATCACGTATGTAGCCCGCGGTTTTGAATCCATGCGCGGCTTCGATATTTTCTTGCAGGCAGCCCGCAAAATCTACACCCGGCGTCCCGATGTGCATTTCCTGGTCATCGGCGAAGACCGCGTCGCCTACGGCGGCGACCTGCGCCACACCGGAGGCCGTTCCTTCAAGGAATACCTGTTGGAGCAGGACGGCTACGATTTGCGCCATCTCCACTTTCTTGGACGGGTGCCGCCCCGCACGCTGGCCGCCATCCTGGCCCGCAGCGACCTGCACATTTACCTGACCGTGCCCTTCGTCCTGAGTTGGTCGCTGCTGAACGCCATGTCCTGCGGCTGTACGGTACTGGCCTCCGACACTGCCCCCGTGCAGGAGGTCATCGAAGCCGGACACAACGGCCTGTTGTGTGACTTCTTCGATGTGGACGGCTTCGCCGAGGCCGCCCTGGATGTCCTGCGTACTCCCCGCAAGTTTCGCCGCACCCTGGGGGCTGCCGCCCGCCGCACCGTCGAAGAGCGCTACGCTTTCCGGGTCACCTTCCCCCGCCTCCTCACCCTCTTCGAGCGGCTTGCAGAGCACCCCTAACCCCCCAACTCCCTAACCTCCTAACTCGCAACTCGCAACCCCTACCCCCCCATGAAAACCATCCATCTGATTGACGACCAATTCGACGCCTGTCTCCCCGTCGCGGAGCCGCTTTCACTGGGCGGCGGGGGACGCTGGTGGCAGCCGTTGTTGACCGCTTTCCTGCTGGTAGCCCATGCTCTAACCCTGGCGCGGCCGGCCCAGGCTGCTGAACCCCTCAAAAGCGCGGCGGCTTCTCACCGCAAATCTCCGGCGTGGGAAGTTCTCCCTGATACGCCCGCAGCCCTTCTGCCGGACTATCACCGCTACGGAGCGCAGGGAACCTGGGGATACCATCCCTGGGAGGCCCCGCGGCCTCCCGAAGGCGGCCCGGATACCCCGCAAAAAGGGGCGGACTCCCTTGAAGAGGCCGCCGTGCCCCAAAAGGGCGCCTCCCCCTCGATAGGGGGCACCTCCCTCTTGGCTCCCCAGGCCACGCTTCCCTATTCCTTCACACTCGCTACCGGAGCGTTGACCATTACTTTGCCTGTGACGGCCTCTCAGTTGACCGTTGGTTGTGTATCTCCGGACGTGAGTTGGGATATGGGCTTTGACCAGGGGACTATCCTGGTCCACTGTGCCGATGTGCGCACCCTCTTCGTGGATGGCAACGCCCTGGACAACATCATTGACACCAGCCCGATGATGCAGAGCGACTACCCGGTCTTGCAGCGCGTTACCATCGAGGGACGGGATGGGAACGATGACCTGACTGGCACGTTTAGCGACGATTCGCTGGTCGGCGGTAGCGGCGGAGATTACTTGACAGGCAATGCCGGGAGCGACACCCTGTTGGCCTCCACCGGCGATGACAGCCTCTCCGGTGGAACGGGCGACGATTACCTGGACGCATCCCCGGATGTGGATGGCCTCGTCAGCGGAGGGTTGGGAAACGACACCCTGCTGGGTGTTCTGGGCGGCGATTCTTTCAGCGACGATGGTGGTTCGGACTGGCTTATCGAACCCGACCTGGATATTCCCTCCCTCACGCTTTCGAATGCCAGCATCGGAGATTTTGAAATTGTCCGCATCACGGCAGGGGACAGCCCCAACTTGATAGATGGCTCCGGCTACACGGCGGGCACGCTCTACGTCGAGGGGCTGGGCGGTAACGATACCCTCATCGGCGGCGCGGGCGGGAGTACCCTCCTGGGCGGTGACGACAACGACTCCCTCGTCGGCGGCGCGGCAGAAGATACTTTGAATGGCGGGCTGGGCTACGATACCCTCATCGGCAGCGGCGGCAACGACTGGCTCTATGGTGGTGGCGACGATGACATTATCACCGGCGGGCAGGGCGCCGATTACGCCGACGGCGGCTCCGGTGTGGACCGCCTGGTTGAAAATCTCTCCAGCCCCCTTTCGGCTACCCTGACCCTGAGCGCCACCTTCTACCTGGAACCCGACCTCATCAGTCCTACCATCGGCATCACCAATCCCTTCACCAACATCGAAACCGCCGAAATCACCGCCACCCTCGGCGCCCAAATCCTGGATGCCCATGCCTTTAGCGGTACGGTCACGCTGGATGGCGGTGCCGGCAGTGATACGCTTTACGGCGCTTCGGGTGATGATGTGCTGCTGGCCTCGGCATACGGAGCCGGAGATTCGAACTGGCTGCAAGGCAACGGCGGGGCTGATTTCATCGTCGGCGCGGATGGAAACGATGTTCTCCTGGGCGACGACCCGGCGGCTTCCGCCGCGGGCGGGGCGGATACTATCTCCGGCGGGGCAGGGGACGATACGCTGGTAGGACATGCCGGAAGCGACTTGCTGACTGGCGAAGCAGGCCGCGACCTGATGTACGGCAGCAACGATGGGGATACCCTTTTAGGCGGCGGAGACGATGACACCCTGTGGGGCGGCCTGGGCGACGACTCCCTTGTGGGGGAGGCCGGTTCCGACATACTCAACGGTGAGGACGGGCACGATATTTTACAAGGCGGCACCGAGGACGACACCCTCTACGGCAGCGTGGGGAGCGACCAACTCACCGGCAACGCCGGCAACGACCTGCTCTATGGAGAGGACGACAACGACTCGCTCTACGGCTCGGATGGAGACGATGCGCTCTACGGCGGGCGCGGTGATGACTTCGTGCAGTCCACGGCGGGTCTCAACGTCTTCTACGGCGAGGCGGGCAACGATACCATCGTGGGCGGCCTGCACGACGACACCCTCTACGGGGGGGACGGCAGCGATTCTCTCCTCGGGGGCGCGGCTAATGACCTGATTTACGGCGAGAATGGCGGCGATTGGGCCGATGGCGAAGTGGGCAATGACCTGCTGTACGGCGATAGTAACGACAGCGCCTTTCCCGGCCCCGATACGCTTACCGGTGGCAACGGCACGGATGAAATCTACGGTGGAGCGGGCAACGACCTGCTCTTCAATGCCGAAAGCGGCGTCAATATCTTCCACGGCGGCACAGATGATGACCTCTACCAGTTCCAGGCTACGGGCAACAGCACCAACACCGCTCAGGAAAATCTCAATGAAGGCACTAATGACCGGGTGGAGTTCACCGCCACGGCGGGCGACGACCACATTACCCTGGATGCCGCCGCCGAACAGGTAAGCAGTGGAGCCGACAGCGTCCACTTCGACGCCAACCTGGAGACCCTCACCGTCCTGGCGGGCGACGGGGACGACCTTGTAGAGGTCATCCCCTCCCAATTCGTGGCCTTCCACGTGGATGGCGGCGCGCACCTCGCCGGCGACAGCCTGACCTACAACAAAACCGGCCTGAACAACGCCCAGGACGACGGCGCGGGCACCATCACCGCCGACAGCCGCCAGCCGGTCACCTACGAGCGCGTCGAAAACGTCACCCTCGTCGAAATCCTGAAAAAGATTTTCCTCCCCCTGGTGGGCAAGGACTGGTGAATGGGGATTAGGGAGCAGGGATTAGGGAGTGGGTGGGTGCGCCCCCTAACCTCCTATCCCGCACCCCCTAACCCCGCAACCCCTAACTCGCACCCCCTAACTTCGCACCTCGCACCCTGCACTTGGCACGTGACACGTGATACTCGCCACGTGACACGTGATACGTGGTACGTGACACTCCATCCGCCTCCTCTTCGTCATCCCCCACTACTACGCCCCCGGCGAGGGCGGGCACGCCTCCCGCGGCTCCGACCCTCTGCCCCGTCTGCGCGCCCTCACCGCCAGCCTGAGCGCCCTCCAAACCCATTTTGGCGCGCCGCAGGGACTCATCCACATTGCCGGGCGGCATCTCCTGCCTGCC
>DRKV01000013.1 GCA_011051635.1 Chloroflexota bacterium
GCGACTGGAAATCC
The DNA here is from genome assembly GCA_011051635.1 of Chloroflexota bacterium. Lineage (GTDB taxonomy): Bacteria > Chloroflexota > Anaerolineae > Anaerolineales > DRKV01 > DRKV01. Next base: position 15 of record DRKV01000013.1, read on the forward strand.
CCCGCTGGTGGGGGGAAGTCCGCTTTGCGGGCTTGGAAAACCCAGGGCAGGGGTTCCAGCCCTACCCGCAAGGAAGAGGCAACCAATGCGTATGCACGTTATGCAGATTTGTCGCTTGCAGAACGCAGATTGGGCTGATACTCGCTGATTTGCGCGGCGAGGCGGAATGACTTCAACGGCTGTCGCCTGTGCCGCCAGCACGGGGGACTGGAAATCCCCCGCTGGTGGGGGGAAGTCGGCAAAGCGGACTTGGAAAACCCAGGGTAGGGGTTCCAGCCCTACCCGTCAGGTTATATTATAATGGCTTTGTGAGGTGCTGCCATGCTATCTTTGTTTGACCCCAATGTAGCCTACGTCACCGCCATGCTGGCGTTGCTGGTCGTCGTGCTGGCGGTTTTGACCCCCGGAACGGGCATCCTGGAGTTGGGCGCGTTTTTTCTGCTGACTGTCGCCGGATACCAGGTGTCTCAGATGGCGGTCAATTTGTGGGCGCTGGTGTTCGTGGCGCTGGGGTTGCTCCCTCTGGCGCTGGCTTTTCGACGCAAGAACACCCGCCTGGCGCTGGGGACTTCCCTGGCGCTCTTCTTCATCGGCAGCGCCCTGCTTTTCCGAGACCCGGAGGGCGGCCTGATTGGCGTGCATCCGCTGGTGATACTCACCGCCACCCTGCTGGAAGGCGGCTTTTTGTGGCTGCTGGCGGAGAAAAGTTTGGAGACGCTCTCCTCGCCGCCGATGCAGGATTTGTCCCGGCTGATAGGCGAGGTTGGGGAAGCGCGGACCCCCGTCTACCGGGAGGGTTCGGTCTACGTCAACGGCGAGGCGTGGAGCGCCCGAAGCGAGGTTCCCATTCAAGAGGGGGAGCACGTCAAAGTGGTCGGGCGGGAAGGACTCTTCCTGCTGGTAGAACCGCTGCGAGACAGAAGGCAGCAAGAACCATACGGTCAATAGCCTGAAGTATCGTTTTTGATTCCGTCCCGTTTCAAAGGTATCATGACAAGGAGGTTGTGTAATGGATGGTGCAAGTACCGCTCTGATTTGTATGGTGGGGACCTTCATCCTCATTGCGCTGGCCCTGATAGCAAGCGCAATCCGGATTGTGCCGGAATACAAGCGGCTGGTGGTCTTCCGTCTGGGGAACTGCGTCGGCGCCAAAGGGCCGGGCGTGGTGCTGCTCCTGCCCTTCATCGACCGCGCCGTAGCGGTGGATTTGCGCGAACAGGTTCGTGAAATCCCCCACCAGACGGCCATCACCAAAGACAACGCCGGCATCTCGATTGATTTCATCTGGTATTACAAGATTCTCGACCCGGTGGAAAGCGTCCTGCAGGTGGGCAACTTCGAGGCCGCTGCGCAAGGCATGGCGACCACCACCCTGCGCGCCGTCATCGGCGGCATCCAACTGGACGACGTACTGGCCGAGCGCGAGCACATCAACAACATGCTCCGCACCCGCCTGGACGAAGTCACCGAGCGCTGGGGGGTCAAAGTGACCAACGTGGAAATCCGCGAAATCATCCCGCCGCGCGAAATCCAGGAGGCCATGAACCGCCAGATGTCCGCCGAGCGCGAGCGCCGCGCCCTGGTGACCGAATCCACCGGTCAGAAGGAGGCCGCCATCAACGTGGCCGAGGGCCAGAAGCAGGCCGCCATCCTCAAAGCCGAGGGCGAGAAGCAATCCGCCATCTTGCAGGCCGAGGGTGCTCGTCAGTCCCAAGTACTGCGCGCCGACGGTTACGCCGAGGCGCTCAAGCGCATCTTTGCGGTTGCCAACACGATTGACCAGAAAACCATGACGCTGCAATACTTCGAGACCCTCAAGCAACTGGGCAGCACCCCCTCCACCAAGTACATCTTCCCGATGGAGTTCACCAGTTTGCTGCAAAACTTCGTGCAGGGGAACGCCAAAGATACCTCCGACGGGGAAGCGTGACCGCTGTATGAGTTTTGATGCGGTTGTAAAGCCGGGTAGCCAGGCGCAGATTGTGCCGGCTACCTGGCACGATGTGGCGGCCCTGCGCGCCCTGGAAAAAGTCTGCTTTCCACAGGATGCCTGGCCTTTGTGGGACATCGTCGGCGTGCTCACCCTGCCCGCCGTCATCCGCCTGAAGGCCGTGGTGGATGGCCGCATGGTGGGCTTCGTAGCCGCCGACGTGCGCCGCCGTGAAGACCTGGCCTGGATTGCCACCATCGGCGTCCTGCCGGAGTACCGCCGCCGCGGTATCGGCGCGGCCTTGCTGGAAGCCTGCGAATCCCAACTGACCGTCAGCCAGGTCAAGTTGTGTGTGCGCCTCTCCAATCGGGGGGCGCAGGCCCTCTATCGTCAGTTCGGCTACGCCCCCGCGGGGCGCTGGCGGGCGTACTATCGAGGGGGAGAAGATGCCCTCATCATGGAGAAAACCCTGAAAGCCTGATTCCCATGAATCCTATCCATTTGCCGCCCGCTGTGTGGGTGGACACGACCGCAGGGCTGCGCGCCCTGGTTGAAGACCTTCAGCAACAATCTACCATCGCGGTGGATACCGAGTCCAACAGTCTGCACGCCTACCAGGAGCAAGTCTGCCTGATTCAATTCTCCACCTCGGAGAAAGACTACCTCCTGGACCCCCTGGCGCTGCCCGATTTGACCTTGCTGGCCCCTATTTTTGCTGCTCCCGAGATTGAAAAAATTTTCCACGCCGCCGAATACGATTTGCTTTGCCTGCGGCGGGATTTCGCCTTCACCTTCGAGAATCTCTTCGATACGATGTGGGCAGCCCGCCTGCTGGGATACGAGAAAGTCGGGCTGGGCGCGTTGCTGGAACGGCATTTCGGCGTGCAGCCGGATAAACGTTACCAGCGCGCCAACTGGGCCAAACGGCCTCTCCCGCCGGAGCAACTTCTCTACGCCCAACTGGATACCCACTATCTCATCCCTCTGCGGCAGCGCTTGGGGGAGGCGCTGGAGGAGGCTGGCCTGTGCGCTCTGGCCGAAGAAGATTTTGCCCGTTTCGCGCGCCTTTCCCTGGATGCGCCTCCGGAGCCGAGACCTTGCTGGCAGACCATCAAGAAAAGCCGTCACCTGAATCCCCGTCAGGCGGCCATTCTGCAAGCCCTGTGTGAATTTCGAGAGAAAATCGCCAAACGGCAGAACCGCCCGCGCTTCAAGGTCATCGGCGACCGGGAGTTGATGCGGATTGCCGAGGCAGCCCCCACTTCCCTGCGCGCTTTGACCCGCGAAGCGGGCCTGAACCGCCGGCTGACGGAGCGCTACGGCAAAGGGCTGCTGCGCGCTGTGCAAAAAGGATTGCAGGCGGGAGAGTTGTATCCTCCGCGCCATCCCCATCCATCCCCCGCCTATCTGGAACGTCTGGATGCCTTGCGCTCCTGGCGCAAGCGTACCGCCCGGCGGATAGGAGTCGAATCCGATATTGTCCTGCCGCGCACCTACATGGAAACCATCGCTGCGGAAAACCCCCGCAGCCTCGATGCCCTCCGCCCCCTGATGGCGGACATTCCCTGGCGCTACCAAAACTACGGGGAGGAAATTCTCCGGGTGCTGAACGATGCAGCCCGGTTCACATATTGACCTTGCGGCGATGCCGCATGCCTTCACAAGAAGCGAGGCTATGATGAAAATTACCTTCGACGGAGCGGCCCAAACCGTAACCGGCTCCCAGCATCTGATAAGCGTCAACGGCAGCAAGGTGCTCCTGGATTGCGGCCTCTACCAGGGACGGCGCAAGGAATCTTACGCCCGCAACCACAATTTCCCCTTCGACATCAATGAGATAGATGCGGTACTGGTCTCTCATGCCCACATTGACCACATCGGCAACCTGCCCAACCTCGTCAAGCAGGGGTATCGCGGTCCCATCTACGCCACGCATATCACCACCCTTTTGGCGGATGTCATGCTGCGCGACGCGGGGCACATCCAGGAAGCCGATGTGCGCTTTGTAAATAAAATCCGCAAACGCCACGGGGAGTTCCCCATCGAGCCGCTTTACACCATCGAGGACGCCGCCGCGGTGATGCCCTTCTTCCGCAAGCAGGAGTTCAACCAACCCCTGGATGTAGCCCCCGGCGTGCGGGCGCATTTCGTCCCCGCGGGGCATATCTTCGGCTCGGCGGCTATCGTGCTGGATATCGAGGAACGCGGGCGCAAATTGCGCCTGTGGTTCTCCGGCGACATCGGACGCCCCAATCTGCCGATTGTGCCCGACCCGGTGCTGCCCTCCGAGACGGACTATCTCATCATGGAGAGCACCTACGGGCACAAGGAGCACCGCGACCCGGACCTGGCGGCGGGGGAACTTTGCGAGGTGGTCAAGCGCACCGTGGAGCGCGGCGGCAAGGTCATCATCCCCTCTTTCTCGCTGGGGCGCACCCAGGATTTGGTGTACTACCTGCACGAGATGATGGAACGCGGCGACATCCCCCGCATCCCCGTCTTTGTGGATAGCCCCCTGGCGGTCAGCGTCACCGATGTGGTGCGGGCGCACCCGGAGTATTTCGACGAGGAGGCCAAAACCTTCATGGCAAACACGCATACCTCCCCGCTGCTGTTCCCCTCATTGCATTACATCCGCTCCGTGGAAGAATCCAAAGCCCTGAACGAACGCAAAGACCCGATGGTCATTCTCTCCGCTTCGGGGATGGCTGAAACCGGGCGCATCCTGCATCACCTGAAGAACAACATCGAAGACAAGCGCAACACCATCGTGATTGTCTCCTGGCAGGCGCCCTACACTCTGGGGCGGCGTCTTGCGGAACGGGAGCGGCATGTGAAAATTTTTGGGGAGGTCTACACCCGGCGAGCGGAGGTGGTAACGATAGGCGGTTTCTCCGCTCACGCGGGGCGCAAGATGCTTTTGGAATACGCCGCCGCCAGCCGCGAGAGCCTGAAGACCATCTTCCTGGTGCATGGCGAGCGCCGCTCGGCGGAAGCCCTTCAGGAGGGCCTGCGGGAGGAAGCCCTGGGACCGGTCTTCTACCCCGGTTTGTATTCCACCGTGGAAATTTGACCCGATTTCTGCTATAATCGCCCCCGCTTGGAGAGGTGCCGGAGTGGACGAACGGGGCGGTCTCGAAAACCGCTGTGGTCCTTTGGGCCACCGTGGGTTCGAATCCCACCCTCTCCGCAGGAGAGCACCGACTGGACGGCCAACGGCCGTCCAGTTTTGTTTTGGCATTCCCCAATTCAAAAAGCGGATGGAGTGCTCCATCCGCTTTTTTCGCGCCCGCAAATATCGGCGGTCTATTCCAAATCTTCGGGTAGCATGTCTTCCAGAATGATTTCCAGCGCCATGGTGTGACTGCAACGGCCCCGGGTCTGGAAAAAATCGCAGGTGCAGTGCCACTTGCCGTCTTGCAGGGTGACTGTGTGGACGTTGTTGGCTCCCCGGAAGGACACGTTCAAACTGTTGAAGGTGATGCGGTCACGCTCTTCTGCGTACCGCTTGGCTTTTTCGAGTTTCCCAATCATGCCATAGTCCATAACGCTTCGGCTCCTTTCTGAGGCGAGAATCAAAAAGGCACGCGCGCAGGCGTGCCTCCAAAAACAGGACGGGTAACGGGAACGTTTGAAGAGAACTTGCTCAAAGCAGGGTTGCCTCCATCTGGTGGTTTGAGTATAAGCGTTTTTCCTTGTCGCGTCAACCGTTGATTTCCCTTGCAAAATCGTTGAGACGCCGTCAGGGTGTCCAGCGCATCCATACGAGGGTCTGGTGTAACTTGAAACCACTGCGGGCGATGGCCTCGGTGCTGCGCCCCGCGGGATAATCCAGTGCCAGAAGGGATGAGGAGCGAATGCGGTTGTGCGCGAAGCGCAGCAACACGGGAATGCTCATCGCTTCGTAGGCGGGATGCAGGCTCAGCCACAGGGCTGTCTTGCGTCCCGCTCCCGATTGCCAGGTAAGCACGCCAATCAACCGGCCCCGATAGTGCAAACTCCATTGCCGCAAAAAGATGCCGTGCCACAGACGGGCAGCCCACCCTCCAACGCCGGGCCTGAGCCAGGCAGTCCTGACGGGAAATTGCCATTGAATGGCGGGGGGGTAAACCGCTTCAAACCACTGTCGCTGCAAAGGCCAGTCTCCGCGCTTGCGGGAGACAAGTTCCATCCCGTCCAGGAGGGTGACTTCCTGGGAGGCGCCGTTGCTGTACCAGGTATCGCGGCGTGCCTGCTCAACGAAACCCGCATGCCTGTACAGGCGGATGGCTTCTTCGTTTTCGGCGCGCACGTGGAGCCAGGGAGGTGTGTTCCCGTGTTCCAGGGCGTACCCGATGCAGGCCCGGGTGAGTGCTTTCCCGATGCCGCGCCGCCGATAAGCGGGGAGCACCGCGACGTTGGCTATCAAGTAGCGGCGTGTTCTTCCCTCGTGAAAAGGCACCAGGCTGGCATTTCCCACCACTCTGCCGTCCTCCTCCCACACGAAACCGGCTTCGGGGACCGGGCCGCGCTGCCTGCCCGACTCTCTCCAGCGCAGCAGGGCGGGGTTATCGGCGATGTAGCGCAGTTGCCGCACATACCGCCTGCCGTCTGCATCCAGCGTATCGGCAAAACAGGTTTCGATGAGTTCTGCCACGGGGCGCAAATCGCTGGCCGGGCGAAAAGGACGCAGGTGGGGGGAACGGTTTCGGAGCAGGGAGGGAGCCAGAGTTGCCATGAGCCACTTTCACATGGGGACGTGCTTCCATTGTACCATCGGTAGCGTTGGGAAGTGGTCGGCGGTCAAGCGGGGCAATCGCACTTCGTCATTCTACATTCATCATTCCCCCTCCCCCCTTGTGTTACAATGAACCCGCCTATGGCGTACAGAAACGCCGCTTTCCTCCGGCGCGTCCGGATTTTTGCAGAATGGAGCATTTGTTGTGACTGACGAGAA
>DRKV01000014.1 GCA_011051635.1 Chloroflexota bacterium
CCGCTGGGGGAGAGCAAGAAGTCCGCCCTGCGGACTTGGAACCCCCAGGGCAGGGATTCCTCTCCGTGCAGGCTACCAGCCCAGGCTCACAAGTCTGGGTTGGTGTGATTTAACCCGTAAAATCGCGCTCCACCCGATTGACATCGCCTCGGAAATATGCTAGAGTTAAACCGGTTTCATTAAACCGGTTTAATCGCTCATGGAAAAGAAAGTCACCATCCGAGACGTGGCCCGCGCCGCCGGGGTTTCCCCCGGAACGGCTTCCCGCGCCATGAACAACAGCCCGCTGGTGACGGAGGATACCCGCCGCCTGGTGCTGGAGGCCGCTCAGCGGTTGAACTATCAGCCCAACATCATGGCGCGGCGGCTCTCGCTGGGGCAAACCCTGACCATCGCCATCCTGGCCCCCTTCTTCACCCGCCCGGCCTTCGTCGCCCGTCTGCAAGGCATCGTCCAGGCGCTGCAAGATACCTCCTACGACCTGCTCATCCACAACATCGATAATCCGCAAAGCCGCGTCCAGGCTTTCGAGCAAATGCTCAAGACCCAACGGGTAGACGGGGCCATCATCATCAGCCTGCCGCTGGACGAAGCAACGCGGGACCTTCTCTCCCGCAGCAAGACCCCGGTTGTGCTGATTGACACTCCCTCCAGCGCGGACCTGGAGGTCAGCCAGGTGATGGTGGACGACGTGGCCGGGGGAGCGCAGGCCACCAGCCACCTGATAAACCTGGGACACCGCCGCATCGCCTTTTTGGGCGACACCGCAGACCCCCATTTCGAATTCACCTCCAGCAAACACCGCCACCGGGGATACCTACAGGCGCTGGAAGCCGCCGGTATCCCCGTCAACCCGCGCTACTACTGCGAATGCGACATTGCCCGCGACGCAGCCCGCCAGGCGGCACTGCGCCTGCTGAAAGCAGACCCCCGTCCCACGGCGGTTTTCGCCGCCAGCGACACCCAGGCGTTGGGAGTGCTGGAAGCGGCGCGGGAACTCGGTCTGCGGGTTCCGGAGGACCTCTCGGTAGTGGGATACGACGACCTGGAAATTGCCGACCACATCCAATTGACCACCATCCACCAGCAACTCATCGTCTCCGGGGTGCGCGGGGCACACCTGTTACTCGCCCGCCTGGAAAACGCCTCCGCCCCGGTCGTCAAGGAAGTCCTCCCTACCAGCCTTGTTGTGCGGCGCACCACCGCACCGCCCCCCGCAGCGTGAGAGACCTGGCGGGGCTTTCAGTAGTCTGTTCATTACCGAGTATAAGGAGGTGATGCCCGGTCACACCAAACGTCTGTCCCCCCATCCCGCGGCGGGTAGGACAACTGCGAGCAGTTGTCCTACGCCCCCATACAAAACGCGCCGTTACGTTTTTCTCCCGCGGAGACGCAACAGAAATTCGTCAGTCAACAGCCCAACTCCCATTCCACCCAAGCAGTTGCAAGGAAAGGAAAAGAACGATGAATCGCAACAAAACCCTCTGGATGGTACTCAGCGCATTGTTGATTTTTGCCTTCGTGCTGAGCGCCTGCAAGCCTGCCGCCACCCCCACGCCGGAAGCCACCCAGGCCCCCGCCACCGGCGGCGAAACCTCCGGCGGAGAGACCGGCGGAGAAACCACGCCCAGCGGCAGTTTCTACGAGCGCGCCCTGGCCGGTGAGTTCAAGGGCACGGTAGTCACCATGACCGGCCCCTTCACCGACGAAGACGCGGTCAAGTTCAACAATGCCGTCAAGGATTTCGAAGACCAGACCGGCATCGACATCCAGTACGAAGGCTCCAAGGAATTCGAAGCCTCCATCTCCGTGCGCGTCGAAGCCGGGGACGCCCCCGACATCGTGGACTTCCCCCAGCCCGGCCTGCTCGGCACTTTCGTCAAGCAGGGCAAGGTCGTCAACGTGCTCGACTTCCTGAGCGAAGACTACCTCAAGGAGCAGTACAACCAGTCCTGGCTCGATATGGCGACCATGCAAAGCCCCGACGGCCCCATCATGGCCGGCGTCTGGCACCGCTTCAACGCCAAGTCCCTGGTCTGGTATCCCAAGAAAGCCTTCGAAGCCGCCGGATACCAGATTCCCGAAACCTGGGACGACCTGATGGCCCTCACCCAGCAGATTGCCGACGACGGCGATACCCCCTGGTGCATCGGCATCGAGTCCGGCGCTGCCACCGGCTGGCCCGCCACCGACTGGATGGAAGACATCATGCTCCGCACCACCACCCCCGAAAACTACGACAAGTGGGTCGCCGGGACGCTCCCCTTCTCCTCCCCCGAAGTCAAGAACGCCGCCGAGACCATGGCCCAAATCTGGTTCAACGACGCCTACGTCTACGGCGGACGCAATGCCATCGTCACCACCTTCTTCGGCGACGCCCCCACACCCATGTTCCAGGACCCGCCCAAGTGCTGGCTCCACCGCCAGGGCAACTTCATCACCTCCTTCTTCCCCGAAGGCGTGGTGGCCGGTGAAGACTACGACTTCTTCTACCTGCCTCCCATCGACGAACAGTACGGCAAACCCTGGCTCGTCGCCGGTGACATCATGGCGATGTTCAACGACCGCCCCGAAGTCCGCGCCGTCATGGAGTTCTTCACCAAAGGCGAATCCGTCAAATCCTGGCTCGCCGCCGGCGGCGCCCTCGGCGCACAGAAGGACGTTCAACTCGACTGGTACGGCGACCCCGTCGAAAAGAAGATTGCCTCCCTCGTCCAGGACGCCACCACCATCCGCTTCGACGCCTCCGACCTGATGCCCGGCGAAGTCGGGGCCGGTTCCTTCTGGAAAGCCATGACCGACTGGGTCTCCGGCTCCATCGACCTGGATACCGCCCTCCAAGAGATTGACGACTCCTGGCCCGGCAAGGGCGAGGAGCAGCCCACGGGCGAAACGGGAGCGAAGAGTTTCTACGAGCGCGCCTTGGCCGGTGAGTTCAAGGGCACAGTGGTCACCATGACCGGCCCCTTCACCGACGAAGACGCGGTCAAGTTCAACAATGCCGTCAAGGACTTCGAAGACAAGACCGGCATCGACATCCAGTACGAAGGCTCCAAAGAATTCGAAGCCTCCATCTCCGTGCGCGTCGA
>DRKV01000015.1 GCA_011051635.1 Chloroflexota bacterium
GCGCCATCCTGCGCTACGCCGAGGCCCGGGGCGTCCAGCCGCTTCCGGTAACGGATTTCAAAGCCCTGGCCGGAGCGGGGGCGGTCGCCCGTGTGGACGGGGTGCAGGTGTACATCGGCAGCCCGGGGTTGTTCCAGAAGACGCTAAAGGTCTCGCTGGAGGGCATCGAAGCCGATATCGCCCGCCTGCAAGAAGAGGGCAAAACCGTGGTGCTGGTCGGGGACGAGGCAGCCGTGTGGGGGCTGCTTGCCATCCGCGACAACATCCGCCCCAACGCGCCGCAGGCCATCGCCGCCCTGCACAAACTGGGCGTGGAGAAGGTGGTCATGCTGACCGGCGACAATCCGCGCACCGCGCAGGCCATCGCCCGCGAACTGGGCATCGACGAAGTGTACGCCGACCTGAAGCCGGAGGATAAGGCCGCCCGGGTGCGCCAACTGGCCGAGCGCTACGGGCATGTCGCCATGGTCGGCGACGGCGTCAACGACGCGCCGGCGCTGGCCGAGGCCACGGTCGGCGTGGCGATGGGTGCGGCGGGGGCAGACGTGGCGCTGGAAACCGCCGACGTAGCCCTGATGGCCGACGACCTGGAAAAACTGGCCTATGCCCTGGAACTGGCGCAACGCACCCAGCGCGTGGTGGGACAAAACCTGGCGCTCTCGGCGGTCGTCATCGCCGCGCTGGTGGTCGGCGCGGTGGGCGGGTGGTTCACCCTGCCGGTAGCCGTGCTGGGGCACGAACTCAGCGAGTTCGTGGTCATCGGGAGCGGGCTGCGGATGCTGCGGGCGTAGCCCGACACCATCGCATCCTTTACCAAACCTTTAAATTCGCTTCAAAGTCCCTTTACAGTCTCCCGATAAGATAAGAGCGTCAATAAACCAATCAACGCCCCGTTCGGGGGCGAGAGAATGAGAAAGGAGACTGTATCATGATGGGACCTGGATTGTTTGGAGGCTGCTGCGGCAACTGGGGCTGGGGCGGCTTTGGCTGGCTCGGCCTGGTGTTCAACCTGCTGATTATCGTTGCCGTTATCTGGCTGGTAGTTTGGGCTATTCGCCGTCTGACCGCCGCCGGCGGCGCAGGCGCAATCGGCGGGCGGCTCTCCAGCGGTACGTCACCCCGCGATATCTTGCAGGCGCGTTACGCCCGTGGAGAAATCACGCGTGAGCAGTACCGCGAAATGTTGAGAGATTTGGAAGGATAGGATAGGGAACAGGGATTAGGGAACGGCCACCTGCTCCCTAATCCCTAATCCCTAATCCCTACTCCCCAATCACTGACCACTGAAAAGGAGCAAAACCATGATGGGTATCGGAATGGGCTTTGGCGGAATTGGGTTGATTTTCATGCTGCTCTTTTGGGGCGGTCTGATTTTCGGAGGCGTCTGGCTGGTGAGAAGCCTGTTCAGCGCCGCTCCAAGCAGCCCGGCAGGCCCCCGGCAACCGTCCGCCCGCGAGGTGCTCGACCAGCGCTACGCCCGCGGCGAAATCAGCCGGGACGAGTATGAGCGAATCAAGCGCGACATCGCATAAGAAGGAATCTGCATCTGGAACAACCAAACAGCCTGCGCTTTGCACGCAGGCTGTTTGGTTACATCGTAATCCCGTTATCGGAGTTGGATACAGGGAATTTTGTCTACCCCTTTGAGGGTTGGGCGACCATCAGTTTGAAAATGTCCCCCATCCCCTTCTTGCCGGTGCCCACCCCAACTTCCAGAACACGCGGGCCGCTGACCTGCTCCCAAAGCCGCTTCCTCCAGGGCAGGTATTTGCGTTCGGGCAAGAGTTCCATCAAATCGTAAACATAGGAGACGCGCTGGTAGCGGGCGCGGGTGCGCGACGGCGCGCGCGGGTCAATTGCGTTCACAGGGAAGTCCTCAAGACTCGATTACCTCGACCAGGGTGCCCCCCGGCATACCGACAGTCACATCGCCGGGGTCGTAAGGGACGGTGGGCAGCATCCAGCGGAATACCCATTGGGCGTCCTCGGGGCGGGCGTTGACGCAGCCGCGCGAGGTGGGTACGCCGTAGTTGTTGTGCCAGTAGGTGGAGTGAATCGCCACGCCGCTGCCTACGAAAAGCGAAATCCAGCCGACGGCGGGCAAATCCCACCCTACGGCGGATGAGCCTCCGCTGAGGGGCAGCGAAACCGCCTTGCGCCAGACGCGATGCCTGCCCGGCGGGGTAGACCAGGCATCCACCCGCGCCCCCTTGTTGTTGTACAACGCGCCGGTGGAGACGCGCGCAAAGTACACTTCCCGTCCGTTTTCGTAACAGGCCATCGTCTGGCGGGCGATATCCACCAGGACGCGCTTGTCCTCCACTTCGGGACTGATGGGAGTCATTTCCTCCGCCGTAATCGGACGGAAGGCCTCTGCTCTGGCCCAAAAGAGGTCGCCGTAGCCAAAGCGCTCGTTGAGACGATACCACACCTGACCATTCTCATCCGTGTTGACGGCATCCACCCAGGCAACCTGGCTGTACACCCATCGCGGTGGGAGACCGCTTTCCAGACGCTTTTGCAGCCACAGGGCACGGGCCGGAGGGTTGGCGAGAACCAGGTCTACATACGGGACGCTGACCTCCACCCACATCCCTGGCCCCAGGCTGGTTTGGGGCAGTTCTGTCACCGGGAGGTTGGGATTGTTCTTCACCGGCTGTACCTCGGGAGACCAGAGATAGCCATCCGGAGTTTCCACCCAGCGCTGATTGACGCGATAAGGCTGCGAGCCGACGACCTCCCGCAGCCAGGGGACAACGGTATCCTCGAATAAGACCCCTACGGTAGCGCTATCGGCATCCGGGCGGGTTTTGAGTTCCATTCTTCCGGTAGTGACCCGCCCCAGGCGTTCAGATTTGGGGAAACCCACCCCCTCAACCATCCTGCGCCAGGGAAGGAGGGCGAAAGCGCCCAGGCCGAGCGACCCCAATTTGAGGAAATCCCGGCGGTTCATCGGTTTTTGTTGCATTGATGCTCCTAATGCTTTTTCATGCCAGCGCTCCCGAATCAGATGGGTTTACGCGCCCGCGGCGCGCCGCAGAATGAGCAGACCGTATCGCCGGGGTCGAGGGTTTGCCCGCAATAGGCGCAGGATTCCGGTTTGAGGGCCGCGCCGCAGGACGGGCACCAGGAGAAGGAAGCATCCACCTGGGCGCCGCAGGTTGGGCAGACGGATTGCTGCTGCGGCAGAGGCTGCACCGGCGTCCGTTCCTGGGGGATACGTTCCCGGACTATCGGGCCGGGCTGGATGGTTTCTACAGCCCGAAAGATGTTGCGGATAGGATTTCCACCACACATAGTACACTCCTGTTGGTTGTTGGGGTTTTCAGGGCACCGCCGGATGGGGGGCTCCGGAATTTTGCAATCTTAGCGCCTTCATCATACCCCACACTGTCTCTCAGGACATGCGCTGTGCGGCGTACACGCGTATAGGCAATTTTGCCTATATGCACATGCGGCAAATGGCGCTTTCCCCGGAGGCGATTTGTTCTTATACTGGCCTGGATGAGTACATCCGCTACCCTCAACCCCCGCAAGCGTGCCCTGGCAATCGCCGCCAACCGACTGGTTTACCGCCTGAGTACCCGTTGGATGCTGGCTTTCTCTGTGGTGTACGGCTTGTATGTCGGCCTGCCTTTCCTGGCCCCGGTGCTGGTGCGCCTGGGATGGAGGGGGGGCGCGGACGCCATTTACCTGGCCTACTCCTTCGTCTGCCACCAGATGCCCCAGCGCTCGTTCTTCCTCTTCGGGCCGCGGGTCATGTATCCCCTGGAACAAATCCAAGACGTGTGGCAGGACACCATCAACCCGATGGTGCTGCGCCAGTACGTCGGCGAACCAGCCCTGGGATGGAAGGTCGCCTGGTCAGACCGCATGGTCTCCATGTACACCAGCGTGCTGGTCTTCGCCTGGCTGTGGTACCCGCTACGCAAGAAAATCAAGCCGTTGCCTCTGTGGGGCTTCTTCCTTCTCTCGCTCCCGATGGGGATTGACGGCGGAACGCATCTGGTCAGCGATTTCTACGGTATCGGTCAGGGATTCCGCTACACTAATGGCTGGCTGGCTGCCTTGACGAACAACGCTTTCTCCCCTGCCTTCTACGTCGGCGACGCGGTAGGTTCCTTCAACTTCTGGATGCGCCTGATTACCGGCATCCTCTTCGGGCTGGGAGCGGTATGGTTTGGCTTCCCTTACGTGGAAGAGGCCTTCCAGGGCGCTGCCACGAGCATCCGGGAGAAATTTCAACGCGCCGGGCTGCCGTTATGAAGATAAAATGGCCGCAGAACAAGCGCCTTTTATTGGGGATTGCCTTGCTCATTCTGGTTTTTGGAGGGCTTCTCTTGAACCCGAAAGCCCCTGCCCCCGGAGAGAGCGACTCCCTGACCCTCAACGGCATCACCGTCCCCCCCGTGCCGACCCTGAACCCCGGGCAGGTTGCCCAGGGAAAGCAACTATACGCTACGTATTGTAGCGCCTGCCACGGGGCCAACCTGGAAGGGCAGCCCAACTGGAAACAGCGGGGGGCTGACGGAAAATTGCCTGCTCCTCCCCACGATAGCAGCGGGCACACCTGGCACCATGCCGACGATTTGCTGCTCGAAATCATTGCCAACGGTGGCGACCCGACCATCTCTACTATGCCGGCGTTCAAGGATACGCTCTCAGAAGCGGAAATGCGCGCCGTGTTGGCCTTTATCAAAGCCTCATGGGGGAGAAATGAACGCGAATTTCAGTGGTGGGTAACAGCCTCGTCAGGGAGCCGGTGACGAGGCACCAAAGGGGATTGCGGAACAGGGATGCGCTCTCATCTCTTCTCTGTTCCCCCACCCCTTTGTAGTACAATCAAAGCATGACCCTCACATCCCCCATTCGCGTCTTGCTGGCCGACGACCACGCCGTGGTGCGCGCCGGAATCCGTCAATTTCTTGAACAAGCACCGGACATCGAAGTCGTAGCAGAAGCCGACGACGGCAAGACTGCCGAACGCCTGATTGCCGAACATCAACCGGATGTCGCCGTCCTGGACATCCAGATGCCGGGGGCCAGCGGAATTGAAGTCACCCGCTGGGTGCGCAACGCTTACCCCAAAATCGGCATTCTCATCCTCACGGCTTACGATGACGACCCCTACGTGATGGCCGTGCTTCAGGCCGGGGCGAACGGCTACGTGCTCAAGACCGCCGCGCCGCACGAAATCATCCGTGCCGTGCGGGATGTGCATGCCGGGAATTCCGCCCTGGATGCCTCTATCGTGCAGAAGGTTATGAACCAAGTCACCGGCGGGACGCGTCAGTGGCCGGTGGAAACCCTGACCCCGCGGGAGAGCGAAGTCCTGGCGCTGGTGGCAAAGGGCTTCACCAACAAGGCCATCGGGGTGCAACTGGGGATTAGCGACCGCACCGTGCAAGGCCATCTGGCACACATCTTCGGCAAACTTCAGGCCAACAGCCGCACCGAAGCCGTCATGCGGGCCATCTCTCTGGGCTGGCTCTCCCCCGATTTGACGGAGGAATGAACATGCCGCCCAGGCCGCGCGGCTCGCTGCCTTTTCCCGGATTACGCTGGCGCGGGCTGAACCTGCAATTTTTCACTTTCTTCTTCCTCCCCCTCATCGGCGTCCTTCTTCTGGTGACCTTCGGCAGTCTGCGGCTGCATCAACGCGCCATGCGGCAACTGGTCGGCGAGCGGGATGAGCGCGTCGCCCGCACTGCCGCGGCGGCCATCGGCGCGCAACTCGACCACCGCCTCGCCGCAATCCGCGGCCTGGGGCTGCGCGCCGCCGATGCCCTGCCTCCGGCCTCCGTCCTTGCCGGTTCGGATTTCCTCGCCGACGATTTCGACGGAGGGCTGGCGCTCTACGCTCCCGATGGCAGCCTGCTGGCCGCCACCAACACAAGGGGCTATTGGACGAAGCCGCCTGCTGCCTTGCGCGCCCTGCTGAGCCAGGTGCAGGAACGCCCCGGAGAAAATACCCGTTTCTCTCCTCTGACAATCACAACGGAGGGGGAAAGTCTCGTTTTCGTGGCCTTTGCCGCATCATCTGATGTTCCCACTGCTGTGGGGGCTTTTTCCCCCGCCCTTATTGCCCGCCGTACCCTGAGCGGGGCGTTTTCGCCCTCCGAGGGCGCGACAGCCTTCATCGTCGCTTCCGACGGCGAGATAATCTACCAGATTGGCACCACCGCCGGTCCGGGAGAAATCCGTCAACACCCCGGCGTGGTCACCGCTCTGTGCGGGGAGAGCGGCACTACCTACCTGGACGTCAATGGGGACGAACACGTTGTTGCTTTCAGCCCCATCTCCCCCACCGGCTGGGTATTGGTCATCGAGGAACCCTGGGCCTCGGTCTCCAACCCGCTCCTGAACACCACCCAACTGGCCCCGCTCGTCCTCGTCCCGGTCCTTTTGCTGGCCTTGCTGGCTCTCTGGTTTGGGGCGCGGCAAATCGTCCAGCCGCTGCAAGACCTGGAGGCCCGCGCCGCCCAACTCGCCTGGGGGGATTACCGCTCCATTCAGGAAGACGTCGGCGGCATCGAAGAAATCCAGCGCTTGCAAAGAACGCTGATTCACCTGGCGGAGAAGATTCAACGCTCCCAGGAGGGCCTGCGCGGCTACATCGGGGCTATCACTGCCGGACAGGAAGAAGAGCGTCGCCGCCTGGCACGCGAACTCCACGATGACACCATTCAGGCCCTCATCGCTCTCAACCAGCGGGTACAACTGGCACAATTGAAACTGGAACCCGACTGCGAAGGGGACGCCTCCCTGGAAGAAATCCATCGCTTGACGGAAAACACCATTCAGGGGGTGCGCCGTCTGACGCGTGCCCTGCGCCCCCTCTATCTGGAAGACCTCGGGCTGGTAGCCGCTTTGGAGATGCTCGCCCGCGAGACGGAGCGCAGCGGGGATTTGCAGGCCACTTTCTGGCAGACCGGCCCATCGAAGCGCCTCTTCCCCGAAGCGGAACTTGCGCTTTACCGCATTGCCCAGGAAGCGCTCAGCAACGTCATCCGCCATGCCCGGGCGCGGCAGGTAGAACTCACTTTGCGGTTTGAGCCTCGCCAGGTCGTGTTAGTGGTACAGGATGACGGGCGAGGCTTCGAGCCGCCCGACAGCCCTGCGGAATTCGCCCTGGGAGGGCACTTCGGCTTGCTGGGGATACACGAACGCGCCGAGTTGATGGGGGCGCGCCTGGAGATTCAATCCGCCCCCGGGAAGGGAACCCGCCTGATTGTCACCCTGCCGTCTTCTGGGGCAGCGGTGTAAGCGTTGCCGGATGGGGGTGTTTTCGCCGCCCTTTTTCCCGCTCGAAAACCCGACGGCATTGCCCGGCGGCCCGATGCTGATGGGCCGCACAGGTTCACCCGCGTTCCCCCGCCAGCCCGCGCAGGCGGGGGGCATCGAAAGGGGAGGGAACGTTGACTCACACGTTCAGGTCAGGGCTTCAGCACCAGCGGCAGGTAAATGCAATACTTTTTCACGGTAACGGTGGTCGTGGTGGTGTCCGTCAGGCCGCCAGTGTCGGTGACCGTCAGGGTGAAAGTCAGCATGCCGGAAGCGGCGGGCGCGGTGAAGGTAGGAGAGATGCTTGTCGCATCAGAGAGCATCACGGTGACGCCACCGGTTTGCTGCCAGAGATAGGCCAACGTGTCCCCGTTGGGGTCGCTGCTGCCGGAGCCGTCCAGCGTGACGCTGGCGCCGGGGTTGACCGTCTGCGGCGCGCCGGCGTCCGCCGTCGGGGCGATGTTGGGCACGGTAACGGTGGTCGTGGCGGTATCCGTCAGACCGCCGGTGTCGGTGACCGTCAGGGTGAAAATCAGCATGCCGGAAGCGGCGGGCGCGGTGAAGGTGGGCGAGACGGTTGTTGCGCCGGAGAGGGTGACGGTGACGCCGCCGGTTTGTGTCCATTGATAGGTCAGAGCATCCCCGTTGGGGTCGCTGCTGGCGGAACCGTCCAGGGTCACGCTGGCACCCGGGTTGACCGTCTGCGGCGCACCGGCGTCGGCGACCGGCGCGGCGTTGACGGTGACGGTGGTAGTAGCGGTGTCCGTCAGGCCGCTGGTGTCGGTCACGCTCAGAGTGAAAGCCAGGATGCCGGGGGCGTTGGGCGCGGTGAACGCGGGTGAGACGGTTGCCGCGCCGAAGAGCGTCACGGTGACGCCGCCGGTCTGTATCCATTGGTAGGTCAGCGGGCCACCGTTGGGGTCGTAACTGCCGGAGCCGTCCAGGGTTACGCTGGCACCCGGATTGACCGTCTGCGCCGCGCCGGCATTGGCAACGGGGGCGACGTTGGGCACGGTGACCACGGCGGAAGCCCGGGTTGGTGTGGGAATTTCGGTAGCGCTGATTGTGGCAGTGTTGGTTAACGCCGTCCCTGCGGCCAAGCCCCGGGAAACCGTGACCGGGAAGGTGACGGTGATACGCCGGTTGGCACTGATGGTCAGGCTGGAGGCCAGGGTGGGGGGTGCAGCGCTTATAGTGCCCGCTCCGTGCGGTTCCAGGGTCACGGGGCCGAGGAAGTTCAGCCCGGCGGGCAGGGTGTCTGAGAGCAGGCCATTGGTAACAAGCGGGCCGGTATTGGTCACGACGACGGTAAAGGTGATGGTCTGACCGGGCAGGGAGGTCGGGGTGTCCGCGCTTTTGGCGATGGCCAGGCTGAACGTATCCAGTTCATAGGCCCCGATGTCGCAAGTTGCGCCAACGGGCCGGGCCGCGCCGCGCTGGTCGGTTGCCGGGCAGTTGGTGTTGGTTCCGGCATCGATGGCGGGGCTGCCCAAAAGCAGGGGAAAGACCTGTTTGCCGGGGCCGCCGTAGTCGGTCAACGGGCCTAATTGGGGGGCCTGGCCGATGATGTTGCCGTTCGAGCCGTTCGTCAGGCCGCAGGCGTGGGTACTGTCTTCAATCAAATTGTTGTGGGATGCACGATCTAATCCTGTCCCCACACAATCCCCGCCAGCGATACTGTTGGCGA
This sequence comes from Chloroflexota bacterium, assembly GCA_011051635.1. Lineage (GTDB taxonomy): Bacteria > Chloroflexota > Anaerolineae > Anaerolineales > DRKV01 > DRKV01. The sequence goes on from DRKV01000015.1 coordinate 8,972, forward strand.
TGATAACATTGGTGAGCATCAGTCTGCCGCTATAAGTGAGTAGCCCTCCTCCGCTATTACCGGCTCCGTTGCCGGAGAAGGTGACATTCGTCAGCACGGGACTACCATCGCTGTTGAACATCCCCCCGCCAGATTCGGTGGCAGTGTTGTCAGAGAAGGTGACGTTGGTTAGCACTATACCACTCGCTATATTGTGATAGTAGTTGTACAGTCCCCCGCCATTATGTCCAGCGTAATTGCCGGAGAAAGTGACATTGGTCAGCAACGGACCTCCTGTACCGTTGTACATCCCGCCCCCGTCGTTGCCTGCGCTATTGGCAGAGAAGGTCACATCAGTCAACGACACTTCGCCCATGCGATTGTACAGGGCCCCGCCAGTATTGTCGGCGTGGTTCCCGTAAAAAGTAACCTCCGTCAGTATCGGGGCACGGTTGTTACCAAACATGGTCGTATCATTGTATAGTCCACCACCATGAATGTGAGCACGATTATTCTGGAAAACGACATGGGTTAACCTCGGCTGTCCCCCCGAGACGGCCATTCCACCGCCATACAGGGAAGCGCAATTACCGAAAAAAACAACATTTGACACTGACGGGTTCCCCGAAGAGATATACATTCCTCCGCCCCACCCCCCATCGCTGCCATTGACGCTATCGCCATCCCCGGCGGTAACGGTGAAACCGTCGAGCACGGCGGTGGCATCCGTGTGGCTGCCGGTGACCACGTGGTAAGCATTCGTACCGGTGATGTTGTCGGTGGTCGTGACCACACCGCTGGGGTCGGTGATGTCGTTCTGGTCGATGTCACCGCTGAGGACGGTGATGTTGACCGCCGGGTCGCGCTGGTCACGGGCGGTTTCCGTGCCGTCGAAGCCGCCGTAAAGGGCTACGCCGTTGGTCAGCACAAAGGTACTGGTAACGACGTCCTCCGTCTGCCCGGTGCCTTCGTCCGGGTAGTACACCCCTTTGGCCACCCAGATTTCGGTGCAGTTAGGGTCGGCCAAGGCGTCTTGCACGGTTGTGTAGGCATCGGCCCAGGTTGCGCCGATGGCCTCACCGCTGGCGTCGGCATCCACATAGCAAAGCGGGCCTTTCGGGGGGCTTATCAGCACAGCAGCGGTTACGGGGGTGACCAGTTGGGTTGCGCTGATGGCTGCCGTGTTGAGCAGGTCTGCCCAGGTAGAAATCGTGACCGGGAATGTGACAGTTACCGCATCACCGGGGTGCAGATTGAGGCCCGAGACCAGGGTAGGGGGTACACTGCCGGCCGTACCCGTGCCCGTGGGGTCGTCCAGTGTGATGGGGCCAATGAAATTCAACCCGGATGGCAGGGGGTCGGAGATTGAAGCATTAGTCAGGGTGACACCTGTGCTGGCTGCCACAATGGTGAAGGTGATTGTCTGCCCCGGCTGCGGCGCGGCATTGCTGGCATATTTGGCCAGACTGAAATCGAGTTCGTAGGCGCCGATGTCGCAGGCCGTGCCAACGGGCCGGGACGCGCCGCGCTGGTCGGTCGTCGGGCAGCCTGTGTTAGTCCCTGCGTCCACCGCGGGCGAGCCGGCCAGCAGGGAAAAGACTTGTTTGCCGGGGCCGCCGTAGTCGGTCAGCGGTCCCAGGTTGGGGTCAGAACCGATGATGTTGCCATCTGTGCCGTTTATTAGACCGCAGGCGTGGGCGCTGTCTTCGATCAGGTTGTTGGCAGAACCGGCATCAACGGAACCGGCGACTCCGTTGATGCAATCCCCGCCGGAGGCGCTGTTGGCGATGATGACGTTCGTCAACGCAGGACTGCTGGAGTCGTAGTTGTATATCCCGCCGCCGCTGTAGGCCGAATTCCCGGAGAAGGTGACATTGGTCAGCGCGGGGTTGCTGCCGCCGTTATACATCCCGCCGCCGCGGCTGGAGGCCGAATTGCCGGAGAAGGCGACATTGGTCAGGGCGGGGCTGCTATTGTCGTTGTGCATCCCGCCGCCATTACCGGATGTGGCCGAATTGGTGGAGAAGGTGACATCCGTTAGCGCGGGGCTGCTGTTGTAGTTATACATCCCGCCGCCACCACCGTGGTAGATGTTGCC
>DRKV01000016.1 GCA_011051635.1 Chloroflexota bacterium
ACGAGAACCCCCTCAGGCGGCTTGAGAGTGAGAGACGGGTAGGTCTCCGCCTGAACAGGCTGGCAGGCGTTCAGGAAGAGCAGAACGGCGAGAAGCAGGTATCGGCGCATGGCGGAATGGGCGATTGGGTGGTGAGAGCGTGGTTTATCTGTGCTCTCTGTGTCCCGTGATGCGTTCCACTGCCCAGCGGGCGTGTTCGCGCACCAGGGGTTCGGGGTCTTGGATGGCATCCTGCAGGACGGGCAGGTCGGCGGCGGTGCCCGTGTTGCCCAGAGCGACGGCGGCGTTACGCAGGTAGCCGCGGCGTTTGGCTCGTTTGATGGGGCTGCCCTTGAACTGGCGGTTGAATTCCTGCGGGGTGAGGTGCAGCGTCAGGTGCAGGTCGGGGCGGGGCAGGCCGGAGCGGGGAGCGAAAGCCTCCTCTGCGGCGGGTTTGGCAAAGCGGATGTTCCACGGGCAGACCATCTGGCACACGTCGCAGCCGAAAACCCAATCGCCCAGCAGGGGGCGCAAGTCTTCGGGGATGCTCCCTTTGTTTTCGATGGTCAGGTACGAGATGCAGCGGCGGGCGTCTATCCTGCGGTCGGGCAGGATGCACTGGGTTGGGCAGGCTTCGATGCAGCGCGTGCAACTCCCGCAGTGGTCGGTGGGGAAAGGCGGGTCGGGGCGGAGAGGCAAACCGAGCAGGATTTCGGCCAGGAAGAAATACGAGCCGAGGCCGGGGGCAATCAGGCAGGTGTTTTTGCCCACCCAGCCGAGACCGGCGCGTTGCGCCAGGTCACGCTCCAGGAGAGGCCCGGTGTCGGTGTACTCGCGGTGGGGGAAAGGATGCCCGACTTCGGCCTCCAGAAAGGCGACCAACGCCCGCAGTTTTTTGGGGATGACATCGTGGTAATCCTCCCCCCAGGCGTAGGAGGCAACCCGCCCCCGAGGGGGGCTGCCGTCTTTCTTAGGGGGGGCAGCCTCCCTTTGAGGATTGTAGCGCATCCCCAAAACGAGGATGCTCTTGCATTCGGGCAGGATTTCTTTGGGGTCGGAGCGCCTGCGGAGGGCGTCTTCCCTCTCCAGGTAGCGCATTCCCCCGTGAAGGCCGGCCTGCACCCAGCGGGCGTAAGCCTCGAAATGCGGAGGCGGTTCCGGGGTGGTGATTCCCGCCAGGTCGAATCCCAGGCGGTGGGCCTCCTTTTTGAGGCGTTCCTCCAGGCTCATCAGCGTTCCACGCGCAACGAAGACCACACGGCACGGTCGCCGCGATAATCTCCGTCGGCATCCAAAATCAAGATGAACTGCACTTCCTCGCCGTTCAGGGAGGAGAGGTCCACGTTCAGTTTGACGAGTTTGCCGTCGCAGGAGTCGTGCCACTCGCCTAACGTATGCACGGTGCCGTCGCTGGTCAACTTGTAGCGGATGGTGAAGACCGCCTTTCCCGCTCCACAAGAGCCGTCGCTCTCGGCCTGGAATCCGAGCAGTCCCTTGAGATAATCCCCGTTGTAGACGGTGTAGGGCGGGTAGGTGGCGCTGATGGAGCCGTCATTGCTGTGGGGCGGCATGGTGAACAGGACGGCTCCGGTTTTGCGCCCGTCCTCCAGTTTCAAATCGCGTTTGATTTTGGCGACGCCGCGGGGGTCGTCGTCGGCGCCGTCGTAGGGCAGGCTGCCGGTGTCCGTGCCGTCGTCGTATTCCCACGTGGCGGAGGAGGCCCGCGCCAGGAAGTCGTAGGTGATGCCGCCGGGGAGGGTGACTTTGACCCGCACCCAGAAGGTCTTATCGGCCTTTTCGCCGATACCGAAGGTCTGGCCTTTGTCGTCTTTCAATTGCCAGTTGCCCTGGTAGGTCCCCAGGGTATCCGGCGCGGTGAGTTCTACGGAGAGGTCCACCGTCTGACCGGGGGCAACACTGGCGGTGAGAGGCACGGCGTCGGGCGCGCCCATTTTGTCGCCGTCGGCGAAAACGAGGGCATAAGAGGGCGTCCAGGTGCAGGTGCCGGTGTTTTTCAGACGCCAGGTCTTGGTGAATTTGTCGCCGGGGCGGAAAGCGGTGTCGTCGGGGACGGTGACGTCGGCGACGAAGGAAGCCCGGTTGCAGGGCGCGCCGGGGGTATCGGTAGGCTTGGGCGTGCTGGTCGGCGCACCGGGTGCGGCGGTGTCGGTGGGCGGCGGGGGAGGCGGGGTGGTGTTCTGCGGCAAGGGGGTTGCCGGCGCGGCGGTGATGGTGGGGCGCAAGGTCCCTGCCAGGATGGTTTGCTGGGCAGAGATAGTTTTGGCGGCGATGGTCTCGATGTTTTCGGCGGGTGGCAGGTCGGTGGGCTGCATCCCGGGGAAGTTGCAACCCGCGATGAGCAAGGCGCCAAGCAAAAGGGCAATCCAAAGTCGTGCGCGCATGGCTTCTCCTCAAGAAACAGAATGCGTTGGCCGATAATCTACCCCTGATTGTACCGTGATGAGAGAAATTTCTGCCTTGCAATCTCGTGAAAGAAAACAAAATCGTCCGGCGGGGAGCCGGACGATGAAGGTTCAGACGGTTCGGATAGGCACGCTTATCTTCCCCCGCGGCCTCGCCAGCGGCAGCGCCCCCTGCATGGACCACGGTCCCGTCCAGGTGATAGTGACCGGCAGGATTTGACCGCGCAGGTCGGCCTCGCTTTCCACGAAGACCAGTTTGTTGGTGGGGGTGCGTCCCCGCCAGCGGCCGCGCACCTTCTCCTCGAAGAGGACTTCTACCTGTTCTCCCTGGTAGCGGGCGTTGATTTCGGCGGCGATGCCCTCCTGCAGCGCCTCCAGCAGACGGAAGCGCCGCCATTTCTCCTCGTCGGGCACGTCGTCGGGCATCCGCCGGGCGGAGACTGTGCCGGGGCGGGGGGAGTAGCGCGCCAGGTGGGCTACATCCAGTTTGAGTTCGGCCAGCAGGTCGTAGGTATCCTGAAACTGGGCTTCCGTCTCGCCGGGGAAACCCACGATGATGTCCGTGGCGATGGATGCTCCCGGAATGCGCGCCCGAATCTTCGCTATCAGGCGGCGGTATTCTTCGGCGGTGTACTCGCGGCGCATGTTCTTCAGCACGGCATCGTTCCCGGCCTGGATGGGCACTTCGATGTGCGGCATGACGCGGGGCAGTTCGGCCACGGCCTCCAGGAGTTCATCGGTCATCCAGTTGGGGTGCGAGGTCAGGAAGCGAATGCGCTCCAGCCCCTCCACCTCCGCGTGCAGGCGGCGCAGCAAATCCCACAGTTTGGGCCCGCCGAGGATGTCCTTGCCGTAGCGGTCCACGATTTGCCCCAGAAGGGTGATTTCCTTCACGCCCTGTCGGACGAGGGCGCGGGCCTCGGACAGGATTTCCTCCGCCGGGCGGCTGCGCTCGATGCCGCGTTTGTAGGGAATGATGCAGTACGTGCAGGCGTGGGAGCAGCCGTACACCACCGGGATGAAGGCCGAGACCAGTTTGCCACGTTCCGCTTCGGGGAGCACCAGGTCCCCGTCCATCAGGGCGAACCGCCTTCGGGTGGATTCCGCTTCCAGGGCGCGGACTTCCTCCTGGGTGAGGTGGGCAATCAGGGGGCCCGGGTCCGAAGGGGGCGAGAAAACGTCCACGAAGGGAAAGCGCTGCCGCAATTTGTCGTGCCCTTTGACCCCCACCAGGCAGCCCATCAAATTGATGACCAGGTTGGGGTTGCGTTTTTTGAGCGGCTTGAGGCTGAACAGGCGTCCCACGGCCTTGTCTTCGGCGCTCTGGCGCACCACGCAGGTGTTGAGCACGATGACATCGGCCTCCTCGGGGCGCGGCGTGCCGCGGTAGCCCAGACGCTCCAGCGCCGAGGCCACCCGCCGCGAATCGGCCACGTTCATCTGGCAGCCTTCCGTCCAAATGTGATATTTCAACTCCGAATTCATAGCGGGGAGATTATACCATTTGCGCCCCTCCGCAGACCTGACGGGTCTCGCAGACCCGTCAGGTCTTGGGGCGCTGGTATAATTTCCCCTGTCGGCTTGGAGGGGAGCACTCAAGAACTGGAGATGCGTTTCTGCTCTGGCGGTTTTGCAACGGAGTGTTCTTGCTCGGAGCGGCAAGGCGCGCGGTATGTCCTCTATCGAAGAAATCAAAGAACGGATTGACATCGTAGACCTGGTCTCGGAGACGGTCAAACTGCGCCGGTCGGGGAAGAATTACACCGGTTTTTGCCCGTTTCACGAGAACACGCGCACGCCTTCTTTCGTCGTCTTCCCCGAGACGGGAACCTGGCGCTGTTTCGGACAGTGCAACGAGGGGGGAGATGTCTTCAAGTTCGTGATGAAAAAAGAGGGCTGGGATTTCAAGGAGGCCCTCCAATACCTGGCCGAGCGCGCCGGGGTGGAACTCAAGCCCCGCACCCCGGAGGACGAGCACCGCGATGAGGAGCACGCCCGCCTGCGGGAATTGCTGGAAAGCGCGGTCACGTTCTACCGCCATCACCTGCACCACACCCAGGCCGGCGCGCCCGCCTTGCGCTACCTGCAAGAAAAGCGCAACCTGACCCCGGAGACCATCGAGCGTTTCGGGTTGGGCTACGCCCCCCAGGGCTGGGACATCGCCATCCGCTACTTCCGCGAGCAGGGCTACACCCCCGAAGAGATGGTCGCCTCCGGGATGGTCACCCAGTGGGACGACGGGCGCATTTACGACCGCTTTCGCAATCGCATCACCATCCCCATTCGCGACGCCCGGGGGCGCATGGCGGGCTTCGGAGCGCGCATCCTCAACCCCGAGGACGTGCCCAAATTCCTCAACTCGCCCCAAACCGCGCTCTTCAATAAAAGCCGCCTGCTCTACGGCCTGGATTTGGCCCGCAAGGCCATCCGCCGCCGGGAGGAGGCCGTCATCGTGGAAGGCTACCTGGACGTGATTGCCGTCCATCAAGCCGGTTTCGCCAACGTCGTCTCGCCGATGGGCACCGCCCTCACCGAGCACCACCTGCGGGCGCTCAAACGCCTGACCCGCCGCATCGTCCTGGCCCTCGACCCCGACGCCGCCGGCGACAAGGCCACCCTGCGCGGGCTGGAGGTGGCCCGGCAAACCCTGGAGCGCAGCGACGACCCCGTTTTCGATGCCCGCGGCCTGTTGCGTCACGAGGCCCGCCTTCAGGCCGACATCCGCGTTGCCACCCTGCCGGACGGCCTGGACCCCGACGAAATCGTGGCCCGCGACCCGCAGGAGTGGGCGGCCCTCATCGAGGCGGCGCGCCCCATCGTGGAGCACGTCATGGAAACCCTGGCGGCGGGGCGCGACCTGGACGACCCCAAAGTCAAGGTGGAGATTGCCAACCGGGTGCTGCCTCTCATCGAGGACGTCCCCAGCCCCATCGAGCGGGAGACCTATCGCCAGCGGTTGGCGCGGCTCCTGCGGGTGGACGAGCGCGCTCTCACGGGGGGCAGGCCGCCCGCAAAGCGCAGGCGGAGACGCCCTTCCAGGCAGGTGCCCTCTCCGGGGAGCGCGGCCCTCTCCACGGATGCGGCGGCTCCCCCGGCGGTCTCCCTGACGTACACCGCTGCCGCCCGGCAGGAGGCCCACATCCTGCGGGCGCTGCTCCGCAATCCCCCCCTTCTCTTTCGCCTGGACAGGTCCTTGCAGGAGGCCGAACTGGGACGCTTGAGGGCGGATGATTTTTCGCTGGCGGTGCATCAGGACATCTTCCGCGTGGTGGAGGCGGCGGTCAATCAGGACCTCATCGAAGAAGAAATCTACCTCCTCGACCATCTCTCGGAGGATTTGCAGGGCGTGGTGGAAGCGCTCCTGGAAGAGGAGAGCCTCCCCGATGAACGTTTTGTCCCCGCCCGCAACGCTACGGAGGAGCGCGTCCTGGAAGATGTGTTCCGCGCTGTGGTGGACCTCCGACGGCAAGACCTGTTGCAGCGCATCGAGCACGTCCGTTTTCTGCTGGAGGAAGCCCAGCAGGCGGGGGATGCGGCGCGGCTGGAAGAAAACGCCCGCCGGGTGCTGGAATACAGCCAGGTTTTGCGCCGCCTGGATGCCGCCTCGCGCCGATTTGCCGGATGAATGGGTGTGAGCAGATGTTGTAGAAAACGGCAGTTGAAACTGCACCAACATCTGCGAAGCCGCCCACGAAGTGGCGGCTGGAATCCAACCTGCGGAGGCAGGTTTCG
>DRKV01000017.1 GCA_011051635.1 Chloroflexota bacterium
GGAGGTGTCAGGTGTCATGTGTCACGTATCAAGTGTCATGTATCAAGTGTCATGTGTCACGTGCGACGTGCGGGGTGGTTGACTATAGACGGTTGACCGTGACCGTAGACCGTAGACGGGAGACGGCAGACGACAGACTGCTGACCGCTGACCGCTGACCACAGACGGTTGACCGTAGACCGTAGACCGTAGACCGTTGACGGGAGACGACAGACGACAGACTGCTGACCACCGACCGCTGACCACAGACGGTTGACCGTAGACCGTTGACGGGAGACGGGAGACCACCGACTGCTGACCGCCGTCCACCGTCCACCGTCCATCGTCCGTTGTCCGTCGTCCCCTACTTGAACGGGTTGTAATCCAGCGCCTTGCTCAGACCGTCCACCAGGGTGCGGAGGACTTTGACGCGGGCGTAGTATTTGTCGTTGCCCTCCACGATTGTCCAGGGGGCCAGGTGGGTGCTGGTTTTGAGGAGCATTTCTTCCACCGCCTCGTAGTACAAATCCCATTTTTCGCGGTTACGCCAGTCTTCATCGGTCAATTTCCACTGCTTGATGGGGTCGGCGGCGCGCTCCTGAAAGCGGCGCAACTGCTCATCCTTGCTGATGTGCATCCAGAATTTGAAGAGGACGGTTCCGTAATCCACCAATTGCCGCTCGAAGGAGTTGATTTCGCGGTAAGCGCGCTGCCATTCGGCCTGCGTGCAAAAGCCCTCGATGCGCTCCACCATGACGCGCCCGTACCAACTGCGGTCGAAGATGGCGATTTGTCCCGCTTCGGGCAGCCGCCGCCAGAAACGCCACAGGTAATGATGCTCGGCATCGTCGCCTTTGGGGGCCGCGATGGAATGTACCATGTAGCCTCGCGGGTCGAGGCGTTCGGTGACGCGCTTGATGGCGCCCCCTTTGCCGGCTGCATCCCAGCCCTCGAAGACCATCACCACAGGGCGCTGCTGCACATAAGCCTGATACCCCAAATCGTGGAGCGCCAGTTGGTGGCGCAGCAGTTCGCGTTTGTAGGTTTCCTTATCCAGGGAGAGGGTCAAATCCACTTGATTGAGCATGGTTTCATCCTCGGTCACTCGGTTGACTGGGAATCATCGGCGGGAGCGGACTCGCCCGCGGCGGCTTGCGCCTCCGAAGAAGGCTCGGCCTCTTCGGGAGCGGAATCCGCCTTTGGGGGCGGTGCGGTCTCTTTGGGGGTACTCTCCGTTTTGGGGCGGGACGCGGCCTTGCGGGGGGCGGCTTCCTCTCCGAGCAGTTCCAGGGCCGCCTGCGGAGAGAGCGCGGCGACGGCATCCAGGTCGGGGAGCGGCGTCCACTGTTGGGGGAGGGCGTCCATGCTTTCCAGGCGGGCGGACAGTTTCTCCAGGAGGGTGTAGAAGACCAGGACGCGGGTATAGCGGCGGTTGGTCGCCGGGACGAGGGTCCAGGGCCCCCACTCGGTTTCGGTGCGGGCGAGCATCTCCTCGGTTGCCAGGGCGTATTTTTCGTACTTCTTGTGGTGTTCCCAGTCTTCGGGGGCTACGTGCCAGGCGGTGAGCGGGTCTTTGAGCAGTTTCTTGAAGCGGCGCTTCTGCTCCTTCTTGCTGATGTGGAGGAAGAACTTGAAAATCAGTGCCTCGTCGTCCGCCAGGGCGCGCTCGAAATCCACGATGTCATCGTAGGCCTGATGCCACAGACGCTTGGGGATGAGATGCTCGACGCGTTCCACCAGCACCCGCCCGTACCAACTGCGGTCGAAGATGGCCCACTCGCCGTAGGCGGGGGTTTTGAGCCAGAATCGCCACAGCCAGGGACGTTTTTTCTCGTAAGTGCGCGCCTCGCGGATGGGGTACAGTTTGAAGCCCCGCGGGTCGAGGCGGCGGGTGAGGGCCTGGATGGTAGTGCCCTTCCCGGCCGCGTCCCAGCCCTCGAAGAGGATGACCACGGGGATGCGGGCATCCCAGGCGGCTTTTTGGATGGTGTACAACCGGTCGCGCAGGCGGGGCATCCAGGCGCGGTACACCGCTTTGGAGAGTTTCCTGGTCAAATCCACTTGCTCGAGCATCTTTTGCGTTTCCTCCGACAAGAAGCGGGTGGCACAAACAGCGATAGGAGTTCCCCTTGTCGTTATTGTATCATCACCAGACCAGTCAGGTTTCCGAAACCTGACTGGTCTCCTCACGCATCCCCCATCACGGCTGCACGCGGAAGACGTGTACCACCGATTTGTATTCGTCCGCCAGACGCTCGATGACGTAGAGCAGGCCGTCCTGCCGGTCGAAGGCGATAGCGCCCAGCAGGTCGCGCTTGTAATCTTCGGGGCGCAGGTGCGGGTCGTAGAGATAATCGTCCAGCACGAGGACGGCGTAGGGCTGCGGCTCCCAGGATTGCATCTCGCCGCGGGCTACCGCCCCCAGGTCGGCGGGGTCGTAGAAGATGATTTGCGCCTGATAGTTCTCCGCCCAATAGCCGCGGTCGTCGTAAGGCCATTCGGGGACTTCGGGGCAATCCGGGGGCGTGTGTTCGGCGCATTCGTAATCCCACTCCACCCCGTTGGCGAAGCCGTACCAGGACTTTCCCACGGCTTTGGTGCCGGCGAAGACCACCGCGGCTTTGCCGTCCGCCGTCAGCCAGGCCCCGCCCCACCAGTGGTCGGCGTCGCCGTAATTTTCCATTTGCATGCTCTCGTCGCTGACGATTTCCACTTCGCCGGGCTGCTGGATGCCGTAGAGCAGGAGGGGCTTCACTGCCTGGAGAGTGCTCCTCGCGGGAGGCGGAGCGCCGTCCAGCCAGGGGGCGTAGGCAAACAGGGCCGGGCCGCGCCCGCTCCAGGGGCCTTCGCGCGCCCGTCCGCTGGCGAGCAGGTATCCGGGGGCGCAGGTTTCCGCCCACTCCGCCGGAATGTCGAAGAGATA
>DRKV01000018.1 GCA_011051635.1 Chloroflexota bacterium
TCCTTCGACATCCAGCGGGAGGCGGCCATCCGTGTCTGGCAAATCAAGCGGGAATATCGGAATCTGCGGCGCGCCAGAGGATTTCTCCCGCCGCATTCGTCAGCCGCGCCCAGGCCGGCCAATCCAGGGCCTGGGCGCGGGCCGCGGGGGCTACCGCCGCGGCCTCCAGGCAGGCGCGCGTCACACTCTTGGGCCAGCGCATCCCGCCCGAAAGGGCGTTGAGCAGCGTCTTGCGCTTCTGCGAAAAGCCCGCCTTCGCCAGACGAAAGAAAAGCGGCAATTGGGCGGCAGGGATGCGCGGCTGCGGCAGCATCTCCACCCGCACCACGGCGGAATCCACTTTGGGGACGGGGTGGAAAGCCCCCGCCGGAACGCGCGCCGCCACCCGCGGCTCCCCGTACACCTGCACGCTCAAGGCAAGGAGGCTCATCTTCCCCGGCGGGGCGCAAATGCGCTCCGCCACTTCGCGCTGCACGGTGAGCACAATTCGCCGCGGGCGGGGGGAACTCCCCAGCAAATGCCGAAAGACCGCCGAAGTGATGTAGTAGGGGATGTTCGCCACCACCAGGTAGTCTTCCGCCGCCATCAGGGAAGGGGCCGGGATTTGCAAAATATCGCCCAGGACGATGCGGACGTTGTCGTAATCGGCCAGCACGCTCTTCAGGGGGGGCAGCAGGCGGGCATCCTTCTCCACCGCCACCACGCGGGAGGCCCGCACCGCCAAATGCCGCGTCAAACTCCCCAGGCCGGGGCCAATTTCCAGGACGGCATCCCCGCTCTCCACTCCGGCGGCCTCCACAATGCGGCGCAGAGCAACCTCATCCACCAGGAAATTTTGTCCCAGGCGCTTGTCGGGGTGCAGTCCCCAGGTTCTCAACAATTCACTTATCCGCAAGGGGGGGAGATTCACGGAATCAGCCATGTCAAATCCTCCGGCGGCGGCCACAGGTAGTAAACCGTCACCACCTGATGCCACGGCTCGAAATCTTCATCGGTGAAGCCCACATCCAGCCACTCCCGCCCCGGAACGCCCGCCCCGATGTCGGCCACCGTCCCGATGCCGTATCCCGGCACGTACACCTGCGAACCGGCCAGGGCAGCGTATTGCCGCCGGGTGACGGCCACCAGCCCCTTGCGCAGGCGCTGGCCGCTGGCGGTAGTCTCGTTGCAGTAATTCGGTATCCCCAGGCGGCAGGGCGAGTAAGAAGTGACGTACACTTGCGCCGCCCGCCAGTAGGTAATCGGGCCCTCCGGCGTCTGGAGGGTGCGCTTCACGGCCTTCGTTCCGTAGCCCACGATGCGCGGCTGCGGCTCTCGCGCCAGGTACGAAGCCTCCACCGTGCGGGCGGTCTCCTGCCCGTTCTCATCCTGTCCGTCCTCGTCCTGTCTGTCCTCGTAGCGCAGGCGCACCTGCCGGGCCTGCACGCCGTACTCCCCGGCCTGCACGATGCGTATCTCCCCGATTTCCACGTCGGGCAGGGGCTGATACTGCACATCGAAGGGCAGCGGAGTCTGCTCGACGGCGACTGTCTCGCGCACCCGCACCAGACGGATGAGGCCGTCTTCCGGCAGGGGCGCATCCGCGGGCGGGAGCGTGTAATCCAGCCCCTGCGGAGCCAGGCCGATTTGCGCCAGCGCATCTCCGACCGTTTCGGCGGTGGTCATCCCTGTGATGACCCCGTTGGAGGTTGCCACCCGCACGGGACGGGAGGCCGCCCAAAGGAATGCACCGCTCTCGGAGGGGAGCGCGTCCCAGCCGGGCACGAAGCGGTCTCCGTTATGGAGGGAGCAGCCCGCACCCCACAGGGCATCCGCCAAACCCGCGTTTCCCAGGGTAACGCGCTCCACCCCAAAGGGAGTCTGCACCTCTCTTCGGGCTGCGGGAGAAACCTGAAGGGTGTGCGGGCGTCTCAAATCCAGGCGCGTCTCCGGGGGGGCTGGATTTCCATCCACCCACAGGCGGTCTCCGGGGAAGAGACGCATCCCCTCTTCAAGAAGGACGTTGCCGGCGATGGACTGGGTGGTCAGGTGCAGGGAGAGACGTTCCCCCGCTATCCACACCGGCGCGGCGCGGCGGATGGTGATGCGCCCCCTCAGGGGGGCATCCGCGGGGGGGAAAACGGCGTCCTCGGGGCGCACCCAGACCCCGGCCTCCGCCAGCGCCCCGCCGACGGTACGGCTCCAGACGCGCGTGCGGAGGGTCTCGCCGTCCACCACGATGGTGAGCGGACGCCACAGGCCCAGGACGAGCAGGCCCGCGCCCCCCAGGATGGAGAAGAGCGCCAGCAGGCGCAAGCGGGATGCGTTCATCACCGAGATTGTACCGCAGCAGGCATAAAAAAACGTGGACGGCATGCGCCATCCACGCGGGGGACAAAAAATCCGGGCAGGCAACCCGACGGCACCCAGAAGGTCTTCCTTACCGTTGCTTCCTCTCGGACCTGGCGGGGTTCGGAAGTTTCTGCCGCGCCGGACCCACCCGGACAAGGCCGCATTATACCCCAGGGAGAGCGAATTGCCAATAGAAAAACGAGGCCACGAACCCATCCGATGATGGATTCTCAGCCCCGTCAGGTATCAAGAAAGATGTAACGAAACGGCGCTTACGAAGGGCGCTCCGTCTCGTGCTCGTTTCGGGAACTCAGCCATGCGCCCAGCACAATCAGGAGCAACATAGCGGCTCCGATGATGATGTTGGTGCTGCCCCCCTGATATTCTACAGCATAGGCCGAGGTAGGCGTTCCGGCATCCGGCAGAGCGGTTGTTCCGCTAACAGGGAAAACCTGCCCCCACAAGGCCACAGCCATCAATCCCAGAAAAACTACTCCAATGAGTACTGCCCACGGGAAGGTGCTTTTTGGGGTTAGCATATGTAGGATGTCCTTACAAAATTGTCAGGTTGCACAGGCAAAGTGTACCATAAGGGGATGTTTTTGGCAAAAACAGGGCTTCACTGGGGTGCATGCAAATCCTGTAGATGCGTTTCGGCTCCGGCGACTGGAAGTCGCGGCAACAGTTGCGAAACCTGCCTGCGCAGGTTGGATTCCAGCCGCCGAAGGGCGGCTTCGCAGACGTTGGTGCAGTTTCAACTGCCGTCTTCTACGACATCTGCATGCACCCGCTTCACTGGGGTGCATGCA
>DRKV01000019.1 GCA_011051635.1 Chloroflexota bacterium
ACAGGCGCAAAGCCGCTTCCATCTTCTGCCGGGAGGGCTTGCGGCGCACCGAGGTATATCCCACAATCTTTCCGTCCCGCACATTAGGGACGACGGAAGCGAACACGAGGTAATAACCTCCATCCTTGCGCAGATTCTTGACGTAACCTTCCCACTTCTTGCCGCTCAGCACGGTATCCCACAAATCCTTGAAAGCCGCTTTGGGCATATCGGGATGGCGCAGAATGTAATGCGGTTGCCCAATCAGTTCCTCTCTGGTGTAACCGGACATATCCACAAAAGCCTGATTGACGTGCGTGATAACACCAGCCGTATCCGTGCGCGAGACAATCAACTTGCCATCGGGATAAGGGGTTTCGATATCTGTGACCAGCACTTTCCGTGAAGTACCGTCGTAGTAGGTGAGTTCATACTCCCGATATTCACCTACAACATCCTCTGGACGCATATCTTCCATAATGCCTTGAAATCTCCTGAGACGCCATTGTGCAGCCTGAATCTCCGGCTGGATGCTATTCGTATGTTTCCGGGTGCCGGACATTCGACTTCCGCGAGAAGTTGAACGCCCGAGAAGGTATTCCTACGACCTGATGCCCACTCGCGCGGGAATTTTACCATTAACCCCATCTGGCCTCGGCATGGTCCAGACCCGCCTGGGGCAACTGCATATGCCAATCATCCGAAGCAGCGACTGTAATCCAACCTGCGAGGCAGGGCTGGAACCCCTGCCCTGATGCCGCCAAGTCCGCAGAGCGAACTTCCTGCCTGCCAGCGGGGGACTTCCAGTCCCCCGTACTGGCGGTAAATTCACACTTCTTGAGCGCTTCCCGAGGGTTGCGTTGGGTTGAGAAAACACAAAGTCCTGCTATACTGAAGATTGCATCAAGCCATCTCTTTTCCCCCCGGAGGTACTATGAAGTCTTTTGCATCCTTCACCGCGCGTCTTGTCAGCGTCTTGCTGGCTGTGCTCTTCGTTCTCACCCTGCCGGCGGCTTTCCTTGCCTACGATGCCGGGCAACTGGTTTTCAGCCCCTCCCGGATGACGGCTTTGCTGGAGGACGCCGTTCTCCAATCCAAACTCGTTCCGCTGGGGCTGGCCTGGTACGCCCAAACTACCGCCGCCAGCATCCCCAAAGACGCCTACACGCCGGATTACGCCACTATCGTCTCCTTCCCCTCTACGCAAGATTGGCGCGACTTGCGCCAGATTGCCATCACGGACGAAATGCTCCTGGAGTGGGTAGACGCGACCACCAACGGGGCCTACGCCTGGCTGGACAACGAGGAAGCCCGCCCCCGGGTGACATGGATTTTGCAGCCTCTCCAACAGCATTTGCAAAGCGGACGCGGGGAACAGGCTTTACAAATCGTGTACGACGCCCTGCCGCCTTGCAGCCAGGAGCAAATTGCGGATTTCAAGCAGCGCCAGAGTGCCGCCCCCTCCGGGGTGGAAGTGCCGTACAATCCCTGTCGTTTCCCCGCTCCGTGGGAAAGCGACCAGTACAACGATTACCTCACCTCCGTGGAGGAGATGGTCGCAGCCATTCCCCCGGTGTTGGAACTTGTCTCGACGCTGGCCCCCGACACGCCGGAAAGCACCTTCCTGGCCCTGAAAGGCAGTCTGCGCACAGCGCGCACCGTCAGCCGGTGGGGATGGGTGGTTCCCCTGCTCCTGTTGTGGCTGATTGCCGCCCTCAGGGTGCGGAATCTCCCCGCGCTGGGGTTGTGGTGGGGGATTCCCCTCGTTTTGGGCGGGGCGGCAACCCTGATACTTTTCCTCGCCGTTCCTCCGGTTGCCCGTCCCTGGATAGACGTCGCCGTTGCCACCTGGCCGCGGGAACTGGCCCTTGAAGTGCGTCTCTTCCTGGATAAGGTCATCCGTATCATCGTCAGCCCGTTGATGTGGCAGGGAGCGCTCAGCGCAGGGCTGGGGCTGCTGGGCATCCTGGGAGGCTTCTTTGCCGGGCGGCGAAAAGCCCGCAACGCATCAATGGAGTAGCGAAAAGCCGGAGCCGCCGGAACGGGAGGTCTCTACCCGGCGGGGAGGGGTCCCCCCTCCCCACAAGGCGGCTTCCTCTATCCAGCCCTCAGCCTCTCCAAAGCGGACCCGCCACCAGTAGGCATCCTCAGCCCGGATTCCCCCCAATTCCAGCAAAGTCGGTAGAATCAGGCCTCCCCGTCCACCCGGTATCGTCTCCACGGGGGCGTACAGGCGTCCCGGCCCCTGATACAGGCGGGCAGGTCGGCGCGTGGTAATCGAATCGCCCCGCGCGAAGGTCTCCGACTGCTCGCCCGGCTTCACATCCACCATCAGCACGGCAGTTCCCACCAGAGGCTGCAAAACGGGATACACCCCATCCGCCCCCGGCTCGCCCTCCGGGCCGCAGTTGTGGGTGAAGTTGCAGTAGGTGTTGTTGACCACCTTCCCGTTGACCCACATGGTGGCCGAGCCGCCGCTGTCCTCGGTGACGGCGTCGGTAGCGCCCAGCACGTCGCGAACAAAACGCGCCAGTTGCAAGGCGGTCACGCCCTCGCTGACCCCCGGATTCCAGCCATCGGCCACCACAAAGAAGACGAAAGCGTCGTTGTAGGCAATGGCGGTGCGGGCGTTGCGCCGCTGCGCCTCCGGCTTGAGGACATCATCGGTGGTCTCCCGGTTACGCAGAAGCACGTAATCACCGCCGATGGCGGCGTAGGCGTTGCCCCAATCGTTGGGGCTGGGGTTCTGACAATCGGGGGCAAAATGGGCAATTTCCTGATGAATGCCGACCGCATCCCCCGCGGCCACGAATTTGCCTAACTGCCGCCGCGCCTTGCCGCTGGCGGAGAGCACCACGTAGCCGTAAGGCAACGGCGTGCTCCCTGCATGGTCGCGCACGGCGCGCACTACCCCCGTCACCAGTTTGTCGCTGCCAGTCGGGGCGATACCCAGGGGGGCGTTCAACTCCACCAGCACCTCCAGGCCCTCGTCCGAGGTACCGGTGTCGGCATCGTAATGGGAAGTGTAAAGCACCAGTTCGTCCTTGCCCCGCGGTCGGTTGACCCCCTGAAAGCGCAATGTCTTGCCGCTCGCCAACCACGTGACCGTCTGCTTGCCCGCAGGGTGGTACAGGCAGCCCCCCACGAAAGCCCGTCCGTCCCGCGTCCACACGAAACCGCTGCCGCTCTCCACGTCGTCGAAGCGCTGCGCGTACCAGCCCGATTGCACCACCCCGCGCCAGGGCGTCCCGCTTTCCAGGTCGAAGTAGTAGCCGTTGACAGCCGCCAAAACGTGATTACGCCCCCAGGGGCGTTCCCCCCAGGTGGAAAGCGCACCCTCGGCTGCCTGCGCCATGCCCGCCACCGTATCGCGTCCGTGCGCCAGCGCGCCGTCGGCAATGGCGACATCCAGGGTGAGATGAGGCAGGCCGCGCTGCATCCGCACCACAAAGAAATCCACCGGACGGCCACCTACGGGCAGATGGAATTCCTGGAAGTAAACCCCCTCGGAGAGAGTCGTCGCCGCAAAAGCGGCCTCCTCCCGTGGAGAAGGCGCGGCGCGCCCCCTTAGAGAGGGCACGGCGGTTCCCCAAAAAGAGAGCGCGACCCCAAAGAGCAAAACCCACACGGCGAATCTGGTACGCATGGGTGGTATTATAACAACACGAAGCAGCACAGTTTGCACCGTGCGG
>DRKV01000020.1 GCA_011051635.1 Chloroflexota bacterium
AAGAAAACGGCAGTTGAAACTGCACCCACATCTGCGAAGCCGCCCGGCGGCGGCTGGAATCCTGCCCGCAAGGCGGGTTTTGCCCATTCGCGGCACCAGACTTCCGAGTTCTTGGAGAACTCGGAAGTCTCGCGTCGGCAGGCGGCTGTGGGACAACTGCAAGCAGTTGTCCTACAAAGGCGAGGAAACTCGTCAGATCTGTGTTTCGGCGGCTTCGCTCACCGCAGGCGATAGATGCGCGTCTCCCCCTGCTCGAAGACCAGTTCCATGTGCTGGCGGAATTTGCGCTCGTTGACGCGGTAGGCCTGCCGCTCCAGGGCGCCGACGAAGACGTAGCGCACGCCGTATTGCCGCAGTATGGTCTCCGCTTCGCCCCAGTTGGCGGTCTCGTACAGGCGGCGGATGTCCGTTTCGCGGCTGCCTTGCTCCTTCGCACCGCCGCGCCACTGGCTTTCGTGCCCCGGCCAGCCCAGCACGTCGGGATGTCCGCTGTAGGTGGCGACGCGGGCAAAGGCGGAGTAACTGCCGCCCACGGCCTCGGCCACCGTCCCCGGGGGAGCGCTTTCCAGCCAACGGATGGCCGCCATATCGTCGGGGAACTGGCGTTCCAGGTAGGCCCCGCCGTCCAGATTCCAGCCCTGGGGGGGGTGAAAACCCTCCGTGCGGGAGTAGAACCCCAGGGCGGGGTAGAGGAGACCGGCCCCCAAAGAGAGCAGCAACCCCGCGAAGGCCGCGCCCCTCCAAAGGGAGTCCGCTCCCTTCAGGAGGGTGACAATCCCGTAAGCCGCGGCCAGCGAGAAGAGCAGCCATCCCTGGTAGTAGAACTTGAAGATGGTGTTCATCCGCCAGCCGAACTGGTCGCGCAGATAGACGAATTCGGGAGCCAGAACGAGGGCCGCGCCGAAGAAGGTCAGCAGGAGGGGGAAAAGGCTCCGGCGGGAGATGCGGCGGGGAGCGGAGAGCAACGCGGTGACGGGGACGAGGAGCGCCAGGAGGGTCAGCCAGCCGCCGGGGGCGCGCAGACGGCGGGTGAAGGCCTCCCTCAGCGCCGCGCCCAGGGAGGGCGCATCCAGACTGCCCAGGAAGACATCCCGCGCGGCGGGGAGCAGACCGGCCAACGCTCCGCCCAAGAGGGCGAAGAGAAAGCCCGCCAGGAGAATCCCCCCGCCGAGGAGCAGGCCGGCCTTCAGGGGGAGGCGCTCCTTCCGCAGGAGGTACCCCAGCCAGAGGAAAAGCGGCACGAAGAGGGTGCCGAACATGACCCACAGGTGCGCCCCGCGGGTGACGTACACCAGATTGGGAATCAGCCCGCCGGCCTGGGAGGAAAAGCCCAGGTAGAAGGGCAGGTAGAGCAGGCCGCCCGCCGCGCCCAGCGCCGCCCCCAGCGAGAGGAAGCCGCCGAGATGCGCCCATTCCCAGCCGCGGGAACGCGCCTGCCGCAGGACGTAAGCCGCGGCGAAGAGGGCGACGTAGATGGGGAAATCCCAGGTGTTGAGGAAGGCCATCCCGCCCAAAACAAGGGCCGCCAGCCCGAAGGCCGCCGGGGAGATGTGCCACAGGGTACGCCCCCCCGCAGCGATGCGTCCGCGCCCGCCGCCGCGGTACAGGTTGAGGGCCAGTCCCACAGCCAGGAGGGCGAAGGGCATCGCCAGGACGTGGGGGTGCAGGTCGCCCAAGACGTAAGAGAAGGCGGGGAACTCGTCAATGATTTCCTTCGGCGCGCCGCTCAGGGAGTAATCTTGCAGGACGCGGGAGGCGCGCCACCACCACCAGAAACGCGTCGGCCCCCAGGAGGGAGGCCCCTGCGGCGGGTTGACCAGGTCGCGGATGTCCAGCCAGGCCCAGAAAGCGGAAGTGCCGTCGGGACGCCAGAAGAGGCCGCGAGCGTGGAGAACTTCGAGGAGGGCTTCGAGGTTGCCGGTGAAGAGAAGGAAGAGGGGGGCGAGGAGGGGGGGCCCCACCCCTTCGCCCCTCCCCCTGAGGGGGAGGGGATGGGGGTGGGGGAGTAAATCGTAGGCAACACCATAAGCGCCGGCGGCGGCGAGGGCGAAGACGGTTGCCAGGCCCAGGTTGAAGGCGACCGGCCCGGCGGTGGCGGTCACTTTGGCGAGCATGGCGACCAGGACGTAGCCAAAGTAGTAGTACGAAATGGCGTAGCCGGAGAGCCAGGGGTCGTGAGGAGGGAAGGCGGATGAGTGGAGGATGGCGTTGATGAAGGCCAGTTCCATCGGCTTTTCGGTGCCGGCGATGTCGGGATTGGCCGCCCGCACGAGGGTCATAAAGGCGAAGGCGGCGGCGAAAAGCACCTCAACGGTGAGCGCCATGCGCCAACGCGCTTTCAGCCAGGGCCACAGGGAGCGCTTCCCGCGCAGGGATTTGCGCGCCAGGGTCAAACTGAGAGCGGCCAGCAAGCCCCAGGCCAGCCACACGCCGCCGGGAGTGTTATAGAGCACGCCCAGGGAGGCCAAAATCCAGAAGATGTAGCCCCACAGGAGCAATCCCAGCGTACGGCTGAGAGCATAGCCGCGGTCGGCCAGCCCCGGCAGGAGGCGGTAGGCCAGGGGGAAGGTTATCCAGCCGGTGAGGGTGAGGAGGAGGTACCAGAGCATGAGGGTGTCAAGTGTCACGTATCACGTACCACGTGCGGGGTGCGGGGTGCGATGTGCGACGTGCCCAATCCCTGCTCCCCAATCACCTACTCACCCCTCCGCCACCTTGCGCCAGAGGCCGGTCAGGGTTTCGCCGTCTTTGAGGAGGGCGTAGGAGCCTATCAGCATGGTGGTGGCGAAGTGGAGCAGGTGAAGGAGAACGGCGCAGGCGAGAGCCGGTTCCAGGGGGACGCCGAGGAGGGAGAATGCTCCGACGACGGCGGCCTCGAAGACGCCCAGGGAGGCCGGAGCGGAGGGGAGGGCGACGCCGGCGGCAGCCGCGCCGAGGATGAAAGCGCCGCTCCACCAGGGCAGGGAGGGAACGAAGAACCGCGCCGCCAGGGTGTATTCCACAATGGCGAGACCCCAGGTAAGGGCCATCCCCCCGAAGGCGAGGAGAAAAGCGCGGGGACGGGTGAGGAGAGCGAAGCCGTCCAGGGTGGATTCCAGGCGGGGCCAGAGGGCATCCCGCAGGGGGGGCCAGCGCGAAAGGGTACGGTAGAGCCGCGGGGTCCAGCGGGAACGGTGCCGCGCCGCAAGGTAGAGCAAACTCAGGGCAGCGCTGGCCGCTACAAGGGTGGTCAGCGCCGCCGGGGCAGCCCAATCCGCCGCCAGCGCCAGGGGGAGGGTACTCAACAAAACGGCGGCGGCCAGCGCCAAATCAAAAACGCGCTCAATTACAATCGTGGAGGCAACGAAGAAAGCGCCCAATCCACTACGCTCCCCCAGCAGGAAGGCGCGCCCCAACTCGCCGGCACGCAGGGGGAAGACGTTGTTCAGGAGGTAGCCCTCGTTGAGGGCCAGCAGAGCGCGCCCGAAGGAGACCTTCCCGCCGAGCATGACGCGCCAGGCGGCGACGCGGGTCAGCATGGAAACCAAAAACAGCCCCCACAGCAGCCCCGCGAAGGCAGGGGAGAGTTCCTGCCAGGCGCGCCACACCCGCGGCCAGTCGGCCAGACGCGCCAGAGCCGCCAGCGCCAGCGCACTGACCGCCGCGCCGGGCAGCCAGGCCAGATGGCGAGCAGGGCGGCGGCTCAATCGTCCCCCAGCCGCAGCACCGCCAGAAAAGCCTCCTGCGGGATTTCCACCTGCCCGACCATCTTCATGCGCTTCTTGCCCTTCTTCTGCTTTTCGAGCAACTTGCGCTTGCGGGTCACATCGCCGCCGTAGCACTTGGCGAGCACGTCCTTGCGGAGCGCCTTGACGTTGGCGCGGCTGATGATGCGCCCGCCCGCGGCGGCCTGGATGGGCACGGTGAACAACTGGCGGGGGATGAGTTTCTTCAGTTTGGAGACCAGTTTCTGCCCCTTGTGGTAAGCGTCGTCGCGGTGGACGATGGCGGCCAGAGCGTCCACCGGCTCGCCGTTGACCAGGATGTTGAGACGCACGAGGTCGTCGGGGCGGTATTCGGCAAACTGGTAATCGAGGGAAGCGTAGCCGCGGGTGCGAGATTTCAACTGGTCGAAGAAATCCACGATGATTTCGGAGAGAGGGATTTCAAATTGCAACTGGACGCGGTTTGGAGTGGGGTACTCCTGTCCCAAAAAGATACCCCGCCTTTTGGTGACCAGGTCCATGACCGCCCCGTAGTACTCGGTGGGCGTGAAGATTTGAATCTTCATCCAGGGTTCCCGAATTTCGGCAATCTCGGCCTCGTCGGGCAGGTCGGCGGGGGAATCAATCCGAATGACTTCGCCGTTGCGTTTGAGGACTTCGTACTCCACGGAGGGCGCGGTGACGATGATATCCAGGTCGTACTCGCGCTCCAGGCGCTCCTGGACGATTTCCATGTGGAACATGCCCAGAAAGCCGCAGCGGAAGCCGAAATTGAGGGCCTGGGAGGTCTCCGGTTCGAAGACCAGGGCGGCATCGTTGAGTTGCAGTTTCTCGAGGGCTTCCTTCAGGTCTTCGTAATCTTCGCCCTCCACGGGGTAGATTCCGGCAAAGACCATCGGCTTGGGATGCCGGTAGCCGGGCAGGGGTTCGGGGGCGGGACGTTTGGCATGGGTGAAGGTATCCCCAACGCGGCATTCGTGGACAGTCTTGAGGCCGGTGGCGACGTAGCCCACTTCTCCGGCGGAGAGGGTCTTCACGGGGCGCATGTCGGGGGCGAAGACGCCCAGTTCCACGGGGCGCACCTGGGCATCGGTCGCCATCAGGAGCAAGATGTCGTCGGCGCGAATCTGCCCATCGAAGACGCGCACGTAGGCAACGACGCCCTTGTAGGAATCGTAGTGCGAGTCGAAAATCAGGGCGCGCAGCGGGGCATCCGGGTCTCCCTGGGGCGGCGGCACCTGCCGGACGACGGCCTCCAGGACGGCATCCACGTTGAGGCCATCTTTGGCCGAGATACGCAGGACTTCCTCGGCGGGGGTTCCCAGGAGGTTTTCAATTTCCTCCGCCACCACGTCCGGCTGGGCGGCGGGCAGGTCAATTTTGTTGATGACAGGGATGATTTCCAGGTCGGCTTCGAGGGCCAGGTACAGGTTGGCGAGGGTCTGGGCTTCGATGCCCTGGGAGGCATCCACAACCAGAAGCGCGCCCTCGCAGGCGTACAGGGCACGGCTGACCTCGTAGCCAAAGTCCACATGACCGGGGGTGTCAATCAGGTTGAGTTCATAAGTGCGCCCGTCCTGAGCGGTGTAGGCCATCCGCACGGCGGAGGCCTTGATGGTGACTCCTTTCTCGCGCTCCAGGTCCATGTCATCCAGCACTTGGGCGGTCATGTCCCGGTCGGAGATGGTGCCGGTGAGTTGGAGCATCCGGTCGGCGAGGGTGGATTTTCCGTGGTCAATATGGGCGATGATGGAGAAGTTGCGGATGGGGTCGAGGGTCATAGCGTCCGCAAGTATAACATTGGTTGGGGGGAGCAGGGATTAGGGATTGGGGAGCAGGGATTGGGTGAAGGGGTGACCGGGTGACGCGGCAAGGAGGTAAATTGGTAAGGGGGTGACAGGGTAAATTGGTGCGTTGGGAACCGGTCAGGCGGGCGACGTTGTAGTCATCTGCTTTTTTGCTCTGCGTTTCTTCCATGCTCCTGCAAGATGCAAGGCTATCCGCCCCGCGCCTCTTTGCACAAGGTTCTCACCCCGTATTCGCCGCCTCTCTGTCTCCCCCCTCCCGGGCACGGGAGAGGGGATGCAGAGTGAGGGCAGAGGAGGGTGTCGTTTTTTACGGAGCGGCGAAGTCCTGGGTCCAGTAGTAGTGGTAGTTGACGTTGCCGGTGTCATTGCCGAGGTAGTAGTAGCCAACGCCGATGTCGGTGAAGTCGCAGTTGAGGATGTTGGCGCGGTGCCCCGGGCTGTTCATCCAGCCGTCCATCACATCCTGTGGAGAAGTGTAACCGGCGGCGATGTTTTCTCCTGCGGTGGAGAAGTTGTAGCCCTGGGCAACGATACGGTCCCACGGCGAGGAACCGTCTGAACCGGTGTGCGAGAAGAAATCGTTAAGAGCCATATCCTCGCTGTGCCCCTGGGCAGCGGCGCGCAGGCGGTTGTCCATCGTGACCGGCGGACAGCCGGCGTTCTGCCGCTCCTGATTGACCAGGTCCACCACCTGCTCGGGGAAGCCGGGCAACGGGGTAGCGGTCGCTGTCGCGGTGGGTATGGGGGTAGCTGTAGGAGGGTCGTACCTGAATATCAATGGCAAGTAGGCGTTTTGGAACGGCGGCAGGGTAGGGGTCGGTGTGAGCGTCGGGCCGCCGGGCGTCACAGTGGGGGTCACCGGTGTGGGGGTAGGCGTCGGCGTATCGGTGGGCGGTTCAGGCGTGAAGGTCGGCGTGGGCGGAACAGTGCCGGAATCGCGGAAATTCGCTACCGTGGAGGCATTGGCGTTCAGCACCTGATAATTGGCGGCATCGCAGGCAGGGTGTCCCAGGTCGCCGGCCACGCAGTTGGTGGCGGTGCCGGGCGGCACGCCCATGGGGTCGCCGTTATAGGTGGTGTTGGGATTCGAGAAGTATTGCAAGCGGGTACAGTACGAATTGTCTGTATCCCTGCACTCAGAGTTGTAGGCCATGATGGTGCGCCATCCCTCACCCGCGTTGACGTAGCCATGGCTGTGGGGATACTGGTTGATGTCATCATCCACATACCAGTCGTGTTGCAGACCCATGTTGTGCCCCAATTCGTGTCCGAAACTGTAGTAGCCAGTGGCACAGTCGCGCGCCACGACGGTGAAAGCCCAGGCCTCAAAAGAGGAACTGGCCGAACTCATAAAGTATCCCAAACCGCAATACTGCGTATCGTCAATGATTAGGTTGACCACATCCGCTTTGTACGTATCGCGCAGGGCATGAATGTCGTCCATGTAGCCGTCGTTCGTGCCTTGCAGGCGCTCCAGGTCGGTGTTGAAACTTCCCGATTCGGTATAGGCAACCTCGGCAACGTACACCAGATTCAAGCGCGGGGTGACGCCGCTGTTCTGATAGGCCTGATTGGTCTCCGCCACGGCCTGATTCACCAGGGCCTCGATTTGTGCCGTCCCCCCTTCAGCGGCCCGCGCCGCAGGCGTGTACAGCACCATCACGTCAATCTGGGAGCCGTCATCGGCGCGAGGGGCGAATCCACCACCTGGAGGTGCGGCAGCCTCTCCAAGGGAGGTCGGGGGGACCTCCAAAGGCGGTAATTCTTCTGGAAACGCACCGTGGTCCAGTTCTTCAATGAGGTGCACTCCGCCTCCAATGGGCCGCAGACGGAAGACCACTTTCCCGGTGTTGACGTTCCCGGTAAGGAGGTCGCCGTTGAGGAGGATAAGCGCCTGCCCCAGCGGGAATCCCTTCAGGTGTCCGCTCCAAACCGTAGCCCCTCCCGGGCCCGGAGAGACGGAATCCAGCACCCAGTCATACCGGGCATCGTCCATCAGCGCGAGGGAGAAGGTATCTCCTGGCCGCAGGGCGCGCAACGCAGCAGGATTGACGCGCACGAAACGACGACGCAGTACGCCGACGTCGGCTTCTGTACGGTATTGCTCCGGCTGAAGGGCATCGATGAACAGCGGTTGCTGCGCTCTGACGACGGCTCCAACCGCAAAGAGTGTGGCAAACAGCACCAGGGCTATGCCAGCGCGAAAAAGTACTGTCCGAAACATAGAGGCCTCCTTTGTGAGGGAATTGGGGATTGGGCAACGAAGTGACTGGGTAATGGGGTAACGAGGCGGGAAGGTAGGGAGATGATGAGAGGGGGATGAGTTGGGAAATCAGGCGGCGGTTTCGTCCACTCGCACGAGGGCATACATGCCAAGGACCGCGATGCCGAGCAAGGTCAAAGCAAGGCCGACTCCAAGAGCATCCGCCAGATAGCCCAAAACGGGCGCGAAAACCGCCGCCAGGATGGTCTTGACCTGCGATTCCACCGAGAGGCCGGAGGCCATCACCCGGCTGGCAATCTGGTCGCTGATGTAAGAGACGTTCATCGGGCGACGCAAGTTGTGAAGGATGTAGAACCCCAGGAAGGTGAAGATAGCCAGCAAGGTCAGATTCGCCCAAGTAGCCGCTCCGGCCAGGATAAGCAGCCCCGCGCCGGCCAGAAAACTCAGGTTGATAGCCCGCCCCAGCGAGCGGAAACGGCGGCTGAAATCAGCGGCGCTGCGCGAGGCATAACTGGTGGAGAGGTAAATCAGGAAGTAGACCACCCCAATCACGATGGCGCTGCGCCGTTTATCGTTCAAAGCCAAAAAGAGGGGCAGCGAAAGAGCGAAACTCTCCACAATCGGCTGAAGGTAGTCTTTGGTGGATTTGAAGAGCGCATCGAAACCGGCGCTGTTGAAGATGGACTTAAGAGCACGCGGTTCGGTGAAAAGACGGAGAAAATCCTGCGTGGTAGCCCGCATCTGCTCCCGGACGGAACGCGCTTCCTCGCGACGCAACTCGCCATCCAGTTCGGGAGGATAAGTGAGCAGGTTGAAGAAATCCAGCACGTAAGGCACGATAGCAACCAGGAACATGGTGCGGTAATGCCCCGTCCAGAAGACCAACCCGGCGGCAATCAGGGCGTTGATAGCCGAACCAAACTGGGATGCGGCCCGCGTCCGTCCGTAGTACTCCACCTTGAGATGGGTCATCCCGTTGCGCTTCAGGTATTCCAGGATGAGGGCTTTGTGCGTGCCGGTGCGGAAGGCTTCCCCAAAGGCAAAGAGCACCATCGCCAGGGCGTAGAGGGGATAGGTGGCGAAGGCGTAGAAGATGAGGAAGGAGATGATGTAGGAGCCGAAAGCCATCAGCATGGAGCGCCGCCGCCCGAAGACATCCGCGAAAACGCCGGTGGGAATCTCCATGACATTGGTCGCTATGTCCCGAATGGCGTAGAGGGTACCGATTTGGAGGTAAGAAAGACCCGCTTCCCGAAAAATCAGGATGATGAAGGGGTCAAAGAAGCGCAGGTTCTTGAGGAACCCGTAGAGCGCAAAGCGGGGGAACATGCGGTCGCGGAGGAACATGGGAGGGTGAGGGTGGGGAGGTGATGGGGTGAATGGGTGATTGGGTAACGGGGTGAGTGGGTGAGCGGGGATTGGGGAGCAGGGATTAGGGAGCAGGGATTAGGTGACGGGGTGAGTGGGTGAGCAGGGATTGGGGAGCAGGGAGCGGGGAGCAGGGAGCGGGGATTGGACACGCCGCACGTGACACATGACACGTGACACGTGATACGTGACACATCGCACGCCACCCTAACCCCCCAACGCCTCCTCAACCCACGCCGCCAGGGTTTCTTCGGGGGCTGCTTCCCCCCCTGCGGCGAGCCAGGCCAGGAATTCGGCGTTCCCTTTGGGGCCGAGTACCGGCGAGCGGTGCAGGCCGCGGACGACAAAACTGTTCTTCTGCGCCCAGTGCAGGATTTCGGTC
>DRKV01000021.1 GCA_011051635.1 Chloroflexota bacterium
ACGACGCTCTTCCGATCTCACGTGGAGTGGCGGCTACGGCACGTCGAGCGGCGGATACGGCACGTGGAGCGGCGGATACGGCACGTGGAGCGGCAACGAGCCGTGGGCCGGTTCGGTTTTCTTCGAGGCCGCTTTCGTGGAAGATTTCTTGAATGGGGTCGGGCCTGACGCCAGCGCTACGACCACTTCCATCGGGATTTACCCCTAGTGTTGCATGACCCCCGCGCCTTCGGTAGCGCGTGCACCACATCCTGGACTGTTTTGGATGAAGTTTCTTTCTCCCCCCTCTCCTTCTTCCCCCCTTCCCCCGGAAGGGGGGAAGTTTTTTGTGTGAGACAAGCCCTAAAACTTTTAGCGCAAGGCGCGGGGACGACCGCTCGCAGTTGCCCTACTCCAGGCCGGTTAGGGCACCACGTAGAGCGCGGCCACGTTCTCTCCCTGGAGCAATGCAAAGAGGTTCAACCGCCGCTCATGCTTTGCCCCGTTGAAGGCGCACGAAAGGCCGCAGGATTCGCTCCAGACGGGCTGCTTTTCCGGCGTCCACGGTTGCGCCCAGGGATTGAAAGATGTTCTTCGCTTGCAGGACGTGTTCGTGGGCTGGCAGGTACTCATCCAACTGGAACTCTGTTTCGGCCAGCATGTGCAGTGTCCGCCCGGTCTCCAGTTGCAGGCGGGCGCGTTGAAAAGCCTGGAGGGCCTGAGAGAGCCGGGTTTTGGCTTTCTCCCACGCTTCTTTGGTCTCCAGGATGACGGCTTCCAGCCTTTGCAGTCGGGCTGTGGACACCTCGTTGCTCAGCGCCCCGGTAGCCGGAGATTGCAGCAACTTGTGAAGGGCGCGCTGGTATTGCCGGGCCTGTTCGGTGTCGCCCTGGGAAGCAAAGGCTACCCCCAGTCCTTCGTAGAGCGAAACGAGATTTTCGTGCGCTCCGATGGATTCAAAAATACCCTGGCTGGCCTGCATGTGGGCGATACCTTCCTCCCAGTTCTCCTCCAGCAAGTAGCGATACCCAAAATACATGTGCGTGATACCCTCGATGAAACGGTGCCCCGTCTCACGGGCTATCCGCATGGATTCTGCCAGATGCTTCTCGGCCTGGGCGAAGGCTCCCTTGTCGGCGTAAATCAGCCCCAGGTTGGAGTGCAGTTCTGCGGTGCCTTCCACATCCCCCACGGTGGTGTGGATTTGCAAACTCTTCTGAAAGACCTCCAGCGCCGCGTCCCACTGCCCGGATTTCCAGCGCAGAAGACCCAGGTTGTTGTAGGAACGTGCCACTGCCACCAGGTCGCCAATTTTTTCGCGCAGGGCCAGACTGCGGTTGACGTATTCGCTGGCGGTTTCCAGGTCGTCTTTTTGGTAGTAAATGCCGCCCAGCCGATTGAGGATGGAAGCAATCACGGCGAGGGCGTCGCTGTCCTGCACCAGGAGCAGGGCGCGCTTCAGATGTGATTCGGCGGTTTCCAGGTCACCGCGGCGGAAGAAAATCCAGCCGATATCCTCCAGAATTTGGGCACGTTCCGTGGGTTGCAGGCGGGCGGTGGTGTTGAGAGCGCTTTCTGCCTGCCGGAGTTGCTCCAGCGCCTTTTCGTACTCCCCCTGCCGTTCGTGGGTGATGGCAATTTTGCGTTGCAGAACGCTGCGTGCCAGACTGCGAGCATACGTTTCTCCCGCGCTCAGGTGCTCCAGGGCGGCGCGGTAGTGGTGGCGGGCATCCCCGTACTTTCCGGTGAGGAGCAGAATATCGCCCATCCCGGTGTGCGCCTGGACGTATTGCCGCAGGGTGGGGGCCGTCTTATCGAAGAGCGCAATCGCCTGAGAGAAGTGCTGCTCTGCCTGTGTGTTAGCGTAGTTGCGCAGGGCACGTTGTCCTGCCAGGAGGAGGTAGTGCAAGGCGCGTTTCGGACGGTTGCTCCACGAGTAGTGTCGCGCCAGGAGTTCGATGTACGCTGGTATCTGGTCGGCGTACAATTTTTCGATGGCCTCCCCGATTTGGCCGTGCAGGATGGCTCGCTCCCGGCGCAGGATGGTGCCGTAGATGGCGTCGGAGACCAGTTCGTGGCGGAAGGCGTATTTCGGGGGGGCGCTGCCGGGCACGGGGAGGATGAACTCCCGCTCGGTGAGAAGGGCAATGACCTCCTCAAAGGCGCTGTCCTCCGAGGAGAGGAGCACTTCCTGCAAAAGGGGCAGGTCGAACTCCCTCCCGATGGCGGAGGCCACCTGAAGAGCCTGCCGTCCCGCGGAGGGGAGTTGGTCGAAACGGGTCAGTATCAGCCCCTGAAGGGAGTCCGGTACTCCCAACTGGGTCAGGTCAGTTTGGATAGGGCCGGCGGCCTTGATGGCGTTCCCCACCCGTTGCAGAATGCCGCGGTCGAGGAGCATGCGGACCATCTCTTCCAGGTAGAAGGGGATGCCGGCGGCGCGCTGCAAAATCTGTTCCCGGATTTCGGGGGGCAGTTCCGAGAGATTGAGCAGTCCGCCCAGCAAAGTTTCGCTTTGGGCGGCGTTCAGTTGTTGCAGTTCGATGAGGACGAAGTGTTCCCGCAGGATGCGCCCGGCCTTGTCGAGCGTGGTTTGCAAGGCGGAGGCGTGCTGCGGACGGGTGACGCCCAGGACGAGGATGGGGGTTTCGCGCAGCGCTCCCAGGAGGTAATCAAGCAGGGCCAGGGAGGCCTCATCGGCCCAGTGGAGGTCTTCCAGGACGAGCAATACGGGGTGCTGGTGAGCCAGGAAAAGCAGGAAATCGCGCAGGGCGATGAAGATGCGCTGTCGGAGTTGTTCCGCTTCCAGTTGGGAAAGACGCTGGGCGTCGGTCTCGTCGGCGGGGGGAATCCCCAGGACGTATTCCAGATAGGCGCGATGCTGGGGGTAGCGCGCTCCCAGTACCTCTTGCCCCAGGCCGCGGAAAGAAGCCCGCAGCCAGTCTTCCGAGGCGTTTTGGGGGGCGTGGATGAGATTGCGCAAAGCGTCGCGGAACAGCCAGTAAGCCACGCTGCGGCGGTAGGTCAGGCTGAAGCCTTCCACGATGCGGACATCTTGCCCGGCGGCGGACTTGGCCTCCCGCACCAGGCGGCTTTTGCCGATGCCGCCCTCGCCGCGAATGAGTATCAGCCCTCCGCTGCGCCGCCGGCTCAGGGCTTCGATGGCCTCCGTCAGCCGGCGCAATTCTTCCTGGCGCCCGACCAGAGGAGGGCTGATGCCCTCCAGCCCGCGTACCAGGCCGCGCTTGGCGCGTTCTCCGATGACCTGGTAGGCTGTGACGCTCTCGGCGATGCCCTTGAGTTTCATCGGCGGCAAACGCAGGAAGCGGAAGATGGCCCTCGTCTGCCCGTAAACGGTCTCGCTGGCCAGGATGGCGCCCGAAGGGGCAGTACCTTCCAGGCGGCTGGCGAGGTTGACGGTATTGCCGATGGCGGTGTAATCCATCATCATGTCGGAGCCGACATTCCCCACGATGACCGTCCCGGAATGCAGGCCGGCATGAAGTTTGATGGTAGTCCCCTCATACTCCTGGCGCAATTTCTCGTTGAGAGGGGCTATACTGGTCTGCATATCCAGCGCGGCGCGCACAGCAAGTTCCGCATGGCTCTCTACGGCAATAGGCGCTCCGAAAAGGGCCATCAACCCGTCTCCCAGGAATTTGTCCACAAAGCCGTCGAGTTTGTACACGCTTTGGGCCATTGTTTGCAGGTATTCCTGTATCAGGTAATACAGTTCCTCCGGGTCCAGTTGTGCCGCCAACGAGGTGTAGCCGGAGAGGTCCACAAACAGGACGGTCACGTTGCGACGTTGTCCGATGACATCCAGGCCGGCAGAGCGGAACCGGTCGGCCAAATCGGAGCCGGCCAGTTGCCGCAGGGGAGTACCCGCGACGAGAGGCTCGGGACCCTGCGGTAACTTGAGACCGCAGTTCCCGCAGAAGCGCATACCGGGGGGATTGTCGAAGCCGCAACGGGGGCAGATGCTCGCCATGGGGAGGAAAACGGAGATAATTTGCAGGGCAGACAAAACTTGCAAAGAGATTTTACCGTATTTGGGGGTTGTTTCCCCCGGAAATCATGCGAAAATTTGTTGACAGAGCGTATTAACACCGTTATAATCTATCCGCTATCGCCCCGGCGCTCTGCTGGGGCTTCGTTGTGTTTCCTTCGGAACACGCCTATTCCATCCCCCAACTTCCCCGCAGCCGGGCGGGTGACGCGTGGCCTTGTGGTGAAGTGAAGATTGGAGGTTTCTTTTATGACGTATGCGATTGTAGAAAGCGGCGGCAAACAGTATCGTGCCGTCCCCGGTGAGGTCATCGAAGTGGACCGCCTGCACAAAGAGGTAGGCGAGAGCGTTGACCTCAAGGTTTTGTTGGTATCTGATGATGGAGATGTCCGCGTCGGCACGCCCTACGTGGAAGATGTCTCCGTGCAGGCCAGTGTGGTGGCGCAGGTCAAAGGCCCCAAGGTGATTGTCTTCAAATATCATCCCAAAAAGCGCTATCGCCGCAAGCAGGGGCATCGTCAGCAGTACACGCGCCTGAAAATCGAAGCGATTGAGGCAGAAGGATAGGAGAAGGGTATCATGGCTCACAAAAAAGGCGGCGGCTCCAGCCGCAACGGACGCGACAGCAAATCGAAGCGCCTGGGCATCAAAAAGTTTGGCGGCGAGTATGTGATTGCCGGCAACATTCTGGTGCGGCAGCGCGGTACCCGTATCCACCCCGGCTTGAACGTAGGTCTTGGCAAGGACTACACCATTTTTGCTACCACCGATGGACGGGTGGTTTACGATGTGGTGCGGGGACGTAAACGAGTCAGCGTTGTACCGGTGGAAACCGAGTAGAGCGCCACGCAGGAAAGGATTCTGTTATGAAACAAGGTATTCATCCTACCTACTACCCCGACGCCACGGTGATTTGCGCTTGCGGCAATACGTGGACCACCGGCTCGACCCAGAAGGTCATCCACACAGATGTGTGCTTCAAGTGCCATCCCTTCTACACGGGCGAACAGCGCATCGTGGATACCGAAGGACAGGTGGAACGCTTCTACCGCAAACTGGAAGCCCGCAAACGCTACGAGGAAGAAAAAGCGGCCCGCGAAGCGGCTCGCATTTCCCCTCAACGCCCGGTCAGCGATTTTGGGCTGGGCAAACGCGCCATCGAAGCCCTCGCCCAGGCCGGAATCACCACCGCTGGCGACGTGCTCCAAAAAATGGAGCAGGGCGAACAGGCTTTGCTGGACATCGCCGGTTTTGGCCGCAAATCCCTGGCGGATTTGAAGAAGAGTATGCGTAAATTTGGCTACACCCTGCCGGAAGCGGTAGAGGAAGCCAGCGCCTGAATTTCCTCGGACGCACGCTCTTTTTAGGGTAAACTACAAGCAGATGCCAGCCTGGCATCTGCTTGTTTCGTAATGGATTGCCGTTCTTCCTTCCCGGCCTTCCCCCGACGGGGGCATCTGCGTCCCGGCGTCTCTGCGTTTCACGGTTCTTGCGCCGAAAGCGCCAACAGATTGCCGTGACGATTTGAACCATCCCGGAGTTGAACGTCGGACACCCGAAAACATCCAACGATTTCCAGTGAGGTGACAGTGAAACATCATGTTGGCAGCATCGAAGTGATTACCGGCTCCATGTTCTGCGGCAAGACGGAAGAACTCATCCGCCGTCTGCGCCGCGCCGCCATTGCCCGTCAGAAGGTGCAGGTCTTCAAACCGGTGATAGACGACCGCTACGCCTATGCTCAGGTCACATCCCATTCCGGCAGCGCCTTCGACGCCCTCCCCCTGGCCCGTGCCGAAGACATCCTCGCCCAAACCGCCGCGGATACCACTGTGGTAGGCATTGACGAAGCCCAGTTCTTCGGCGATGCCATCGTGGATGTTGCCCAGGAACTCGCCTCCCGCGGCGTGCGGGTCATCATCGCCGGCCTGGATATGGATTTCCGCGGCGAACCCTTCGGCCCCATGCCCACCCTCCTGGCGGTGGCCGAGCGGGTGGACAAGTTGCACGCCATCTGCATGGGCTGCGGGGAGGCCGCCAGCCGCACCCAGCGCCTGGTCAACGGGAAGCCTGCCCGTTACGACGACCCGGTGGTCATCGTCGGGGCTTCCGAACTCTACGAAGCGCGTTGCCGCAAACACCACATCGTCCCCCGCTAACCCCAGACCAACCCCAGACCTGACGGGTCTCGCAGACCCGTCAGGTCTCACCATCAGGAGACCGCTATGAGAGACTATCACGATTTCCTCGGCGAGATACTCATCTCCGAAGAGCAGTTGCAGGCCCGGATTGCCGAATTGGGAGAGCAAATCAGCCGCGATTACGCTGGAGAAGACCTGCTCCTGGTGTGCATCTTGCGCGGCGGCGTGCTTTTCCTCACCGACCTGATGCGTCAAATCTCCGTTCCCCACGCCATTGACTTCATGTCCGTGTCTTCCTACGGCATTGGGGCGCGGCAGCGCAGCGGGCAGGCGCGCATCAACCTGGATATCAACACCGATATTTACAACCGCAACGTCCTGTTGGTGGAAGACATCGTGGATAGCGGCTACACCCTGGAGGCTGTCCTCTCCCTGCTGCGTACCCGCCGCCCGAAGACCCTCCGCACCTGCATCCTTCTGGATAAAGCCGAGCGCCGCGAAGTGGATGTTCCCGTGGATTACTGCGGCTTTACCATCCCCAACGTCTTCGTTTTCGGCTACGGCCTGGATATCGATGAGTACTACCGCAACCTGCCTTTCATCGGGATAGTGGATTTGGAGAAATACGAATCCCCGTGATTCCGCCCGCTCCCCGGAAACCGCCCCTCCCGCATTTGTTGGCCCCCTACGCCGGACGTTGGGTCGCGCTGGTGGAGGGGCGTGTAGTGGCCCAGGGCGGCACCCCCGAACAGGCCCGGCAGGCGGCGCAGCGCGCCCGCCCCAAGGAGCGCCTCACCCTGATTTTCGTCCCTATGGAAAATTCCCTGCTCTACTCCCCGCTGTTTGAACGCGTCCGGCAGATGCTGCCCGACGAAACGCGCCTCTACCTCGTTGGCGGCGCGGTGCGCGATGCTCTGCGGGGACGCGCCTCCCACGACCTGGATTTCTCCGTCCGGGGGGATGCCCGCGCCGTGGCGCGGCGGGTGGCCGATGCCTTGGGGGCGGCCTATTCCCCCCTCCACGATGATTTCGACGCCGGGCGCGTCGTCATCCAGGAAGCGGATGGGCGCTACGTTCTCGATTTCATCGGCCTGCACCCCGAGGGCCTGGAGGCCGACCTGCGGGCGCGGGATTTCACCGTCAACGCCATCGCCGTGGACGTGCGTGCCCCGCAGGAGTTGCTCGACCCCCTGGGTGGCGCTTCTGACCTGCTCAACGGCGTGCTCCGCGCCTGCTCTCCCACCAGTTTGCAGGATGACCCGGTGCGGGTGCTGCGCGCCGTGCGGATGGCCGCCTCCCTGGATTTGCACATCCACCCCGACACCCGCCGCCAGATACGCGCCGCGGTATCGGCGCTGGAACGCGTCTCCCCGGAACGGATACGCACCGAACTACTGCGCATCCTAGGCGGGCCGCGTCCGGCGGCCTCCCTGCGGGCGCTGGATATGCTCGGCGTATTGCCCGCCGTCCTGCCCGAAACCGCCGCCCTCAAGGGGGTGCAACAGACGCCCCCGCATGTATACGACGTATGGGAGCATACCCTGGCGGTCGTCGAGCGGTTGGATGCGCTGCTCTCCGCCCTCGGCCCGACCTACGATGCCGATACCTC
>DRKV01000022.1 GCA_011051635.1 Chloroflexota bacterium
ACAACCATGAAAGCACCTCTCTCCTGGCTCAAAGACTTCGTAGACATCACCCTGCCCGTCGAGGAACTGGCGCACCGCCTGACCATCGCCGGGCTGGAAGTGGAAGAAATCCGCTACGTCGGCCTGCCCAAACCGGAGGGCCGGCAGCAGCGTTTCAAAATCACCGGCCTGGAATGGCCGGCGGACAAATTCGTCGTGGCCGCCATCCATGAGGTCATGCCGCACCCCAACGCCGACCGGCTGGTGCTCTGCAAACTGGATGACGGCCAGCGCGAGCACATCGTCCTGACCGGCGCCCCCAGTTTGCAGGCCTACAAAAACAAAGGCCCTCTGGAGACTCCTCTCAAAGTGGCGTATGCCAAAGAGGGCGCCCGCCTGTACGACGGGCACAAACCCGGCTGGGTACTGACCACCCTCAAACGCAGCAAAATTCGGGGCGTGGTCTCCTACTCCATGGTTTGCTCCGAAAAGGAACTGGGCATCTCCGAAGAGGCCGAAGACATCATCTACTTCGACCCCGACGCCCCCACCGGCACCCCCTTGGCCGAATACATCGGCGACGCCGTCTTCGACATCGCCATCACCCCCAACTTCGTGCGCGGGGCCAGCATCCTGGGCGTGGCGCGGGAGATTGCCGCCCTGACCGACGTCCCCTTGCGGCAGCCCTCCTACGAGGTGGAGGCCGAAGGCGCGCCCATCGAGGGCCGCGTCCGCGTCCAGATTACCGAACCGGAGGTCAACCCGCGCTTTGCCCTCGGTCTCATCGAGAACGTAGAGATTCGCCCCAGCCCCTACGAAGTGCAGCGCCGCCTGCGTCTGGCGGGAATGCGCCCCATCAACGCCATCGTGGACGCCACCAACTACGTCATGCTGGAAATCGGCGAGCCGCTCCACGCCTTCGATTACGACGTTCTCCTGGAACGCGCCCGCAAGGCGGGGCAGGACACCCCCACCATCATCACCCGCCGCGCCCGTCCCGGCGAAAAACTGGTCACCCTGGATAACGTGGAGCGCACCCTGGACGATTTCACCGTCCTGGTTTGCGACCAGAGCGGCCCCCTGGCGCTGGCGGGCGTCATGGGCGGCCTGGAGTCCGAGGTTACCGAAAACACCCGCAACGTCCTGCTCGAAGGGGCAGCCTGGAACATGATAAACACCCGCCGCACCGTCATGGCGCACAACCTCCCTTCCGAGGCGGCCTACCGCTTTTCCCGCGGCGTGCATCCTGCGATGGCCCCCCGCGGCATCGCCCGCGGCCTGCGCTTCATGCGCGCCTGGGGCGGCGGCACGGTGGCCCGCGGCCTCGTGGACGAGTACCCCGCCCCGGTAGAAGACCCCGTCATCGAAATCACCCCCGCCGACGTGCGCCGCTGGCTGGGCATAGACCTCTCCGCCCAACAAATCGCCGAAATCTTGGAGAAACTGGAGTTTAAGTGTGAGGTGGGTAACGGGGGATTGGGTAACAAGGTAACTGGGGAATCACCCACTCACCCCGTTACCCACTCACCCAGTTACCTACTCACCCACTCACCCACTCACCCAGTTACCCTCCGCGTCACCGTCCCCGACCACCGCCTCGACATCGGCACCGGCGTCGTCGGCAAGGCCGATGTGATGGAGGAAATCGCCCGCATCTACGGCTACGACCGCATCCCCGAAACCCTCCTGGCGGACGAATTGCCCCCCGTGTGGCGCGACGCAGGCCGCGAACGGGAGGAGACCATCCGCGACTTGCTGGTGGACCTGGGTTTGCAGGAAGTCATCACCCACAGGATGACCACCCCCGAAAGAGAAGCGCGGCTGACTCCCCCGGAGCGGGCAGCCGAGACCCTGAATGCCCCCTACTTCCGATTGGCGAACCCCATCTCGGCGGAGTACACCGTCATGCGGCGCAGTCTGCTCGCCAGCCTGATGGAGGTCGTGGAGCGCAACGCCCGCGTGCGGGAGCGCCTGGCCCTTTTTGCGATTGGCCCCGTCTTCCTGCGGCGGGAGGGGCAGGACCTCCCCGAAGAGCAAATCCGCCTGACGGTGGCCCTCAGCGGGCCGCGCGCCCTCCCCGCCTGGCGGGCGGCGGATACCTCCCCGATGGATTTCTACGACCTGAAAGGCCTCCTGGATGCCCTGGCGGGCGCTCTCCACATCGGAGAATTGCGCTACGAACCCGCCGCCGATGCTCCCGCCTTCCATCCTGGCAAGTGCGCCCGCGTCTGGCTCGGAGACCGCCCCGTGGGGTACATCGGCGAGATGCACCCGGTTGTGCGCGAGAATTTCGACGAATTGCCCGATGCCCCCATTCTGCTGGCAGACCTGGAAATCGGCGTCCTCATCGAGGCCATGCCGCGCCTCTTCGATGTGGAGCCGGTTCCCTCCTACCCGCCGGTGCTGGAAGACCTGGCCTTCATCGTGGACGAAGAGACCCCCGCCGGAGATGTGGAGGCTGCCATCCGCAAGGCCGGCGGCGGACTGGTGCGCGCCGTGCGCCTCTTCGATGTCTATCGCAGCGGGCAGATTGGGGAAGGCAAGAAGAGTTTGGCCTACAGCATCACCTATCAAGACCCCCAACGCACCCTGACCGACAAGAAAGTCGCCAAAGTGCGCCGTAAAATCATCCGTTACCTGGAAAAGAACCTCAACGCCCGCCTGCGGAGTTGAGCCGAACGCGTGCGTGCCGGATGCAAAGCATCCGGCACGCACTTTCTTACTTCTCTATTCGTTCCAGCAGCACTTTGGAGATGCGTAAATTGTCCATCTCGCGCACCTCCAGACGGACGCCGTCCACTTCCACCGCGTCGCCCACCGCGGGGATGCGTCCCAGCCGTCCAAGCAGATAACCCGCAATCG
>DRKV01000023.1 GCA_011051635.1 Chloroflexota bacterium
ACGAGGGGGGGATGGATGTGCGCCTCCACATATTGCCGCGTCCCGGCCATGCCCAGGAGGGTGAACAACTTTTCGAACTGCGCTTCCCAGGCGGCGGCGATGGCCTCCCGCCGGGCGGGGTTCATGTTCCACAGGCGTTCTTTGAAGGGGCCGAGGGCGCGCTTGCGGGTCTTGTAGTAGAACTGCTCGTCGGTCATCCCCGGCTTGCGCTCATGGGCGTGGTGTTCGTCCAGGTAAGCGTAGATTTCGGCGCGCAGGCCCTCCTCCAGGCGGTCGTAGAGGATGTTCTGGAAGTTGGTCGCCAAGTGCACCTCAACGGCCTGGGCCTCGACGAACTTGCCGAAAGCCTCCTCCGGCAGGGTGGAGGCCCCGTGCTGCACGGCCCCGCCCATCCCGTATTCCTGCCGGGCGACCACGCTCAGGCGGTGGAGGGTGTCGAAATCCACCTTGACGCGGGCAATCGAACCGTCCGGGAGGACGATGCCGCCGTGGGAGGTGCCCGTCTGGACGCTGATTTTGCTCAACCCGACCGCATTCCCCAGGGCGGCGCGGTAACCGTCCATGTAGGCGCGCAGTTCCTCCTCGGTGGAGTTGTGTCCGCCCACCTCGCCGATTTCGCCGCCCACCGAGACGGTCACGCCCTCCGGCTCGTGTTGGCGGATGAAGGCGGTCAGTTCGGCGGAGAGGCGGGCGTTGAGGGCCTGCTGCCGGGGGATGGTCGGCTGACTGAGGTCTACCAGGGTGGAGGTATCCACGTCAATGTTGAAGAAGCCGGCCTTGAGGGCCTCCACAATCAGGTCGCGCACGGCCTGGACTTCGCTTTCGGGGTCGGCGGCGTAGCGTTTGGCGGAAATCTGGAAGTGGTCGCCCTGGATGAAGACCGGCCCGCGGTAACCCTCCGCAATCGCCGCCGCCAGGATGCTGGTGACGTACTCGGAGGGGCGCTGGGCGGTGTAGCCGATTTCGGAGCGGGCAATCTCGAAGATGAAAGCGCCCGCATCCATGCGCCGCGCCACCCGGAAGACGGCGCGGGCGGCGTCGAAGGGCAAGGCGCGCAGGTTCATGGCGGGGACGGTAAAGGTGTGGGGGACGGCATCCCGCCCGCGGGCCAGGTAGAGTTCATGGATGGAGGCGGGTACGAGACCCAACTCCAGGGCGGCTGCCCGCACCAGATAACGCGCCCACCCCCGAAGGGAGTCCGTCTTCCCCAGGGCGGAGGCGGCAGCCAGATGGCGGACGGTATCCCTCAAACGGTCGGCGTCCTCTACGGTAACTTTGCCTCCCTTTTCTACGCGCAGGCTGTAATCCACGGTTTCGAGCAGGTGTTCCGAGTCGCTGGTCTTCATGTGCAACTTCTCTCCTGAAACTGCGTAAACAAAGCCGGTGTGCGGGGTTGCTCCACTTTCCCCGGTATTTTCCATTATAATGAATAGGCAGGACGAAAACAAGCCAATTCCAACGGATACTGCCCGTGTTTTATCTTACTGCCCGAAGGAGGCAACTATGAGTGATTTGTTTCAGCAGGTTACCGACGACCAGGACCCCATCAAGAAGATTATGGGGAAAATCCCCGGTTTTTCGGGGTATATCGAGCGGCAGAGCCGCCGCGATGCCGACAAGTTGCTGCGGGAGACGATTGCCAAGCGCTTCGAAGAGTTGTGGGAGCGCGTTTCCAATCTCCAGCAGGAATTGCTTGCCACCGGCGGGCTGATGTACGTGGATGATATGGAACGGGCGGCTATCAAACTGCGCACCTTTGCGGACCGCATCCGCACCGCCAGTTACGGGCATTCCAGTTTGTTCGATGCCGTCAAAATCAACGAGGAGGAATTGGCCCGTCTGTACGCATACGACTCGGCCATGCTCGACCTGGTTGACAAGGTGGGGGGGGCGCTGGACAACGTAGAGGCTTCCATTGGCACAGACGGTATCCCGGCTGCGATTCGCAACCTGATAACGCTGGCGCAAGAGTGCATCCAGACCTTCGACGAGCGTCGCGAGGTCATTTTGAGCGGCGGCGCGGTGGATGCCGCGACCCCGGACACGAGTGTGACCGCTGAAGAGTGATTGGTTTCCCCTGAAAAAGCGAGGAGGATTTTAGTATGGCCCGAATTTTTGATGTAATTGAATACGCCAGCGAGATGCGCGATGAAATCGTGCGCCGCTTTCCGGAAAACGGCCCCGGCGATTTTCGGATTGGCTCGCAGGTGATTGTGCGCGAATCGCAGCGCGCCGTTTTCTTCCGCGACGGGCGGGCGCTGGATGTGTTTGGCCCCGGGCGGCACACGATTACCACGGCGAACATCCCCAAGTTGATTGATTTCGTCGGCAAGGCTTTCGGCAACCGCACCCCCTTTACCGCCGAGGTCTATTTCGTCTCCATGCGGGAGTTTGCCGACCGCAAGTGGGGCACGCCGCAGCCGATTGTGATTTCCACCCCCGGCATGGGGCTGGGTGTGGCCCTCATCCAGGGCTTCGGCACCTACAGTTTCCAGGTCTCTGACCCGCAGCAGTTCGTCGCTCAGGTGGTCGGGGCGCAGGGCGTCTACCGCACCCGCGACATCGAAGACCGCCTGCGGATGATGATGCTCTCCAAACTGCAAGACCTGATTACCAGCACCAAGTTCAACACCATCCCTGAATTGCTGAGCATGACGGAAGAACTTGGAGCCGGGATTCGGGCCAAGGCGCAGGACGATTTCAAAGCCCTGGGGTTGACCCTCAAGACCTTCTACATCGGCAGTTTGCAGCCCTCGGAGAAGTCCATCGAGGAACTGCGCGCCCGCGGTTTGCTCGACCTGCAAACCTACACCCAGTTGCAGGCGGCGGATGCCATGCGCGACGCGGCCCAGAACCCCAGCGGCGGCGCAGGCCTGACGGCCGGCATCGGGGCAGGGATGGGCATCGGCAACGTGCTGGGACAGGCGCTCTCCGGAGTGGGGCAGCAGCCGCAACGGCAGGCCGCCGCCGGTGGAGCAGCCGCCTCCGGCGGTATGCCCGCCGTGATGACTCCCGCCGAGGCTGCCGAGGTGCTGCGCGTCTCCGAAGAGGACGTGATTGCCGCCATCGAGGCCGGCGACCTGAAAGCCCGCAAAATCGGACGCGCTTACCGCATCAGCAAATCCGCCCTGGATGAATTTCTGGGCAGTTAGCAAATCGCCTTTCGAATCAAAAAGCGGCCTGCACAGGCCGCTTTTTGATTCTTGAGGGGAGGAGGGTCTCACACTCGCGTGACGTACTGCCCGGTGCGGGTATCCACCCGGATGGTGTCGCCCGCATTGACGAAGGCGGGAACCTGGACTTCCAAACCGGTTTCGGTGGTGACTTTCTTGGTCACGCCGGTAGCGGTATCGCCCCGCACGGCGGCCTGGGCCTCGGTCACTTTCAGGTCCACGGTGACGGGGAGTTCGATGTCCAGCGGCTCCGAACCGTAGAAGGTCAGTTTGACCTCCATGCCCTCTTTCAGGTAGGGGGCGGCTTCGCCGACCACTGCCGCCGGAATGGCGGGCTGCTCGTAGGTCTCGTTATCCATGAAGTGGTAGAAATCGCCGTCGGTGTAGAGGTACTGCACGTTGTGGTAGTCCAGCCGCACGTCCTGAACGCGGTCGCCGGAGGTAAAGGTCATATCCAGGGTGTTGCCTTTGCGTAAGTCGCGCACCTTGGTGCGGATGGT
This sequence comes from Chloroflexota bacterium, assembly GCA_011051635.1. Classification (GTDB taxonomy): domain Bacteria; phylum Chloroflexota; class Anaerolineae; order Anaerolineales; family DRKV01; genus DRKV01. The sequence continues at coordinate 3,674 of DRKV01000023.1, forward strand.
GGCCTTGCCCCGCCCGGGTTTGTGATGGTCGTATTCCAGCACTTTGTACAGGTTGCCGCCCTGCTCGAAGGTGACCCCTTTGCGTAGTTCGTTTACGTCAATCATTGCTTTTTCGCCTCTCTGTATGGGATAGTGGAGCAGATTATAGCCCAGCGCGTCCCGGCTGGCAAGGGAACCCCCAAAGGGCAGATTGTGGTAAACTTACCTAGTGTTGCCGCCGGATTTTCACTTGCGGGGCGGCGGAGCAGAATGCGGGAGCAAGCGTTTTTTCATGGAGGCTCAACTATGACCGAAGACCCCAGGCGTTTGGTATATGTGGAAGATGACGCTGAAATGATAGAACTGGTGCGCCTGATTCTGGGGCGTCGCGGCTTCGAAGTTATCGGTGCAGAAGGCGGCTGGGAAGGCCTGGAAACCATGCGGCGGGAGAAGCCCGACCTCGTCCTCCTGGATTTGATGATGCCCGACCTGGATGGCTGGGAAGTCTTCCAACAGATGAAGGCGGACGAAAACCTGAAAAACATCCCCGTGATTGTGATTACCGCCAAAGCGCAGACGATTGACCGTGTCCTGGGGCTGCACATCGCCAAAGTGGATGATTACATCTCCAAACCCTTCAGCCCGCCCGAATTGATTGCCAGCGTGGAACGCGTTCTCGCCAAGAAAGAGGCTTCCTGACCCCTCTCGCGAGGCCTGCTGCGTGTACATTCACATCCTCAACCGTTCTCGTCCCCAATCTGCGCCTCTTCGGGCGCAGTATTGTGTTTCCTTCTGGTGCCGCCTGCGCGGCCTCATGTTTCGCCCCTCCCTCGCCCCCGACGAGGGCCTTTTGCTGGTGCAGGAGCGCCAGAGCCGCATGGATGCCGCCATCCACATGCTGGGGATGCGCTTCGACCTGACCGTGGTCTGGATTGACGAGGCCCGCCGCGTCGTGGATGTTCAGATTGCCCGCCGCTGGCCTCCCTTCTACTTCCCCCGCCAGGCGGCGCGTTACGTCCTGGAGACCGGCGTTCACCATCGGGCAGATTTCCAACCGGGAGACCAACTGTATTTTGAAGGTGTGCCAGACGAATGACCGTTTGCGCCCGGCGCAAATTTTGCTTTGGGTGAGCAGCGTTATCCTGCTCAGCCTTTTGTTGTTTAAATCGGCGGCCTATGCCCAGGAACCCACCCCCGAAGCGCCCGTCTATCGGGTGCAGAGCGGCGACACCCTGTGGAGCATTGCCCTGCGTTTCGGCGTCAGCGTGGACGCCCTCGCCGAGGCCAACGGCATCAGCGACCCCGGCCAACTGGTCGTCGGGCAGGAACTCATCATCCCCGGCCTGACGGGTTTCAGCGGCTACCTGGAAGCGCGGGAGATGCCCCTGGGCGAGACGGAGCGCAGCCTTTCCCGCAAGTACGGCATCTCGCGGGATGCTTTTGCGCGTCTCAATCGTCTCACCAGCCCGATGCAGTTGTATGCCGGGGATTCCCTGATTCTGCCGGAAGGCGGAACGGACTCCCTTTTGGGGCGGCGCGTGGCCCTGGAAGTTGGCGAACCCCCCTTAGTGGCTGCCGCTATGGAGGGGACCAACCCCTGGGTGCTTGCGCTCCAAAACGGAGCAGCCTCCCCTTCCCTGCTCCTGCCCTCCGACGTGCTCCTCCTGCCCGGTGAGGCCGACGGCCCCGGCGCGCTGCCGCCCTCCGTAGCCGATGCCCAGGTCACCGCGCCCCTCATCCAGGGCGGGACGGCGGTCATTCGGGTGGAGGCCGCTTCCGAGGCCCAGGGGACTTTTCTGGGGCGCGCTTTGCACTTCTTCCCCTTTGAAAGCGCGATGGTCGCCTTGCAGGGCGTTCACGCCCTGCAAGAGCCGGGGGTGTACCCCCTCCAAATGCGGCTGCGCCTTCCCGATGGGACGTGGTTCACCTTCGAGCAGGCCCTCCCCGTCTATGCGGGCGATTATCCCTACGACCCGCCCATCTACGTTCCTCCCGATACGCTCGACCCGGCAATCACGAAGCCGGAGGACGAGCAACTGGCCTCCCTCACCGCCCCGATTACGCCCGAAAAGCGCTGGGACGGGGGCTTCGTCTCGCCGGTGGATGAGGCCTATGCCGATTGCTGGCCTTCCCGCTACGGAGACCGCCGCTCGTACAACGACAGCGGCTACATCTACTTCCACACCGGCCTGGATTTCTGCGGGCAGGTGGGGTACAACATTTACGCCGCCGCCGACGGCGTGGTCGTCTTTGCCGGGGAGACCGTCGTGCGCGGCAACATGACTGTGATTGACCACGGCTGGGGTGTGTACACGGTCTACATGCACCAGAGCAAGATGCTCGTCCAGGCCGGCGATACGGTGCAGGCCGGACAGTTGATTGGGTTGGTGGGCGCTACGGGACGCGTCACTGGCCCGCATCTGCACTTCGAAGTCTGGGTCAACGGGGTGCAGGTTGACCCCTGGTTCTGGCTGACGAACGTCTACCCCTGAAATCGCCCTTCCCCCCTCCGTCCGGCGGCTTCGCAACCGCCGCCTGACTTCAACCGTCGCACCTGGTTGACTGACAAATCTCCGCTGTACGGTGCAAGCAAGGCACATACTCACACAGGGAGAGAGCACAGCGTTTTATCAAAAAATCCCCCGTGTCCCCGTGTGAGAACAACATGGCGGCGCGTTTTGTCAGGCTATCAGGTCGCCGCACTCACTCCGGGATTTCCAGTTCCCCGGCGCGGTAGGCGCGCAGTAAATCCAGGGCTTCCTCCAGGCGGGCTTTCGGAACCAGCAACTGCGTCTCGGCCAGCGGCCCG
>DRKV01000024.1 GCA_011051635.1 Chloroflexota bacterium
CCCCCGCTCCGCCGCGCTGGTCACGTTGACTGCCGGAGGGTGGACGATGGACGGTGGACGGTAGACGATGGACGACGGACTACTGACGATAGACGACGGACTACTGACGACTGACGACTGACGACTGACGACGGTCAACCCCACACATGATACGTGACACGTGACACGTGACACGCACTTCCTCATGTCCCTCCTCTCCCGCCGCAACTTCGGACTGATACGGTACAATTCCGTGTGGCAAAACAGCGCCGCCTTGCTGACCCTGGCACTGTGGCGCGTGCCGCTCTCGCTTGCCTTCCTGGGACGGGTCGGACTGTTCTTCCTGTTCGGCAGTTTGATGACCGCTTACGGCTACCTGGTCAACGACCTGGCGGATGTGGAACTCGACCGGCGGCACGGCAAGAGCAATGCCTTCGCCGAGACCTCCAAAGGGCGCGCCGCTGCCCTGCTGCTGGGACTGCTCGTACTCGGTGCGCTGGCGGCCTGGCCCTTCCTGCGCCGCCCGGCCTTTGGCGCCTTGTGGGTCTCCTGGCTGGGGCTGGCGACCTTCTACTCCCTGCCGCCCCTGCGCCTCAAAGAACATGGGCTGGTCGGGCTGTGCGCCACGGTGCTGGCGCAGCAAACCCTGCCGCTCCTGCTTCTGCTGGCGGCCTTCGACACCCCCTGGTCGCGGCTGGGACTGGCCTTTGGGGTCTTCGCCACCTTGCGCGGCCTGTCCTCCGACCTGGGGCATCAGGTGCGCGACTACGCCAACGACGCCCGCACCGGGACGCGCACCTTCGCCGTGCATATTGGCTATACGCAAAGCGCCCGTCTGTACGCCCTCAGTCTGGAGGCCGAGCGGCTGGCCCTGGGCGGGGCGCTCCTGACTGCCAGGCTCCTGCTGCCGCAATACGCCCCTCTCATCACCGCGCTGGGGGCCGCTTACCTCCTGCTCCTGGCCCTCACGCTGGGGCGCTCCCTGGCCGCCTTGCGCCGCGGCGCCCTCCTCCCCGCCGGGGACCCTTACGATGAGGCGCGCCAGAAACGCCGCCGGGACGCCCTGCACCTGATACACCACACTTTCCCCTCCGCCCTGCTCCCGTTGGCGCTCGGTCTCCTGGCCGCCTGGGAATATCCGCCGATGGCGCTCTTCCCCCTCTCCCTGGCGGCTTTCTACGGATTGGGAAGACTGCTCACCTGACCTCATGCACTGGCTCTCCTCCGCTCCCCCCGACAAATTGCCACCCAAAGCGGCTACGCTGGCGCGCCTGATACAGGCCGGCTTGCCGGTTCCCGAGGGTTTTGTGCTCACCCCCGAGGAAGCCTCCACCCTCGTCAGCACGCCTCCACCGCCGGAAGCCACCATCCTGCGCGCCGAAATCGAGACGGCTTACCACAATCTGTGCGAAAAGAGCAATCGTGAGGTAGTGGCAGTGCGCGCCGCCGGCCTACAGGAGGACAGCCGCCAGGCTTCTTTCGCCGGGCAATACGAAACCCACCTCAACGTGCCGGGGGGGAACGCCCTGTTCACCGCCATTGCGGCCTGCGCGCGCTCCGGTGAGAACCAGAGATTGCAAGCCTACCAGCAGGCCCTGGCTCCGACGATTCTCCATCCGCCGGGAGTCATCGTCCAGGCCATGATTGAGCCGCAAACCGCCGGAATTCTCTTTACCGTCCACCCCATCACTGGCGACAACCGCTTCCTGCTTGTGGAGGCCACTCCCGGCCTGGCAGAGACGCTTGCCAGCGGGCTGGAAACCCCCGCCCGCCTGACCTTCTCCCGGGACGGCACCGCGCACACCATGCTGGCCGTGGAACGCCTGCCCCTCCCCTTTCGCGCCACGGATTTCTGGCAGCCGCTCCTGCATATGGCGCTGCGCATCGAAGACCTGCTGGGCGGCCCGCAGGACATCGAATGGGCCTACGCCGACGGGCAATTCTGGATTTTGCAGGCGCGCCCCATCACCGTGCAGCCCGCCACCGAACCGCCGCCGGACACCGCCCTATGGACGCGTGCCAACATCGGGGAAGTGCTCAGCGGCGTAGTCACCCCTCTCACATGGAGCACCTTCATCCACGTCATCCGGCAGGCCGAAGACCCGCGGCGCTCTCCCCGCCCCAGCGAGATGGCGCGCCTCTTCAACGGACGCGCCTACATGCAGCGGCAGGCGCTGTGGGATAGTTACGCCAACATCTGGGACATCCGTCCTGAGGTGGTATTGGGGCGCGGCATCGGCTGCGATGTGAGTCAAGATGCTGAAACCCTGCGCGCCCGTCAACCGCAAGCCCCTTTCACAGAGCGTCTGCTCAAGAGCATTTACGTGTGGCGGGAACTGCTTACCCTGCGCTTCGTGCGTCCTAAACTGGAGAAAAACCTGAGCGCCCTGGGGCCGCAACTGGTCTTTCTGACCGAGGAGTCCCTGCGTCATGCAGTCGGCGGACGCCTGCGGAAACATCTGCGCGCCACGCTGGCCGTCACCCGGGAAGCATTCCAGGCGCACATGCAGGCTTCTTTCCTGGCTTTTTGCGCCTACGCGGCCACCTGGCAGCACCTGGAAAAAACGGCAGGGGCAGAGGCCGCCGACCAGTGGATGGCTACCTGCAACATTTCATTCAAAGACAAAGCCCTGTGGGATGCGCATCTCACCGCCCTGGTGCGCAAGGTGTATGACACCCCGCCTCTGGCAACCTTATTCCGCAGCCACACAGGCCATGCGCTCTACGAAGCGCTCTCCGACAACCTGGAAGGGCGCGCTTTTTTGGACGAGATACGCCATCGCGCCCGCCAAATGGGAGACCGCGCCGCCCAGGAGTTCGAGTTGCGGAGGCCACGCTGGTCGGAGGATGTCCAGCCACTGGTAGGAGCCGTGCAGGCGCGCCTGCTCTCGGCGGGGCACCCCACCCAGCCCGTCCCCCCGCAACTGCGCCACAAACTCGTCCTCCAGCCTACCCGGCGCATGACCGTCCTGGGACGCCGGCGCTTCTTCCGCCTACGCGCTGCTTTCACTGCCTACACCCACATGCGCGAGCGCACCAAATCTCTGTTGATGGCTTGCTTCGGGGAACTCCGCCGCGTTGCCCTGGCTTCGGGGGACTGGCTGTACGAACGCGGTTATCTCAACCGCCCGGATGACGTATTCTTTCTGGAACTCCTTGAACTGGACAATCTACTGGTAGG
>DRKV01000025.1 GCA_011051635.1 Chloroflexota bacterium
ATCCGCCGCCCCTACATGGGGAACACCCTCCTGGTGCGGACCCCCGTAGAGTTGCCTGCCCTCCCGGGGGTCTCGGCAACCCGCATGAAGAACGGCACGTGGCAACTCACCCTGGAAGGCGGCGCTACCCCCCAAAGCGTGCTGGAATCCCTGGTAGCGGAGCGCATCCCCGTGGAACACTTCGAAATCGCCGCCCCCTCTCTGGATGAAATTTTCATCCGCGTGGTCACCAATCACGAATCCCGAGAATCGGCATGAGAAAACTCTGGCTGGTAGCCGCCTACGAATACAAGCGCAACGTGCTGCGGAAGGGTTTTTTGATTGCCCTGTTGAGCGTCCCGTTGTGGCTGCTGGCTGCGATGGGGGTCGGGTGGATAATGGTTTCCATGGAAAACGATACCACCCCCGTCGGCTACGTGGATTACAGCGGCATCCTCCGCCGGGGGATACCCGCTCCCCCGTCCGAAGACAGTCCCTACGACCCGGTGCCGATGCTGGCTTACCCGGAGGAGCGCGCCGCCCGTGCCGCCCTGGATGCCGGGGAAATCCGCGGTTACTACGTGCTGCCGGAAGATTACCTCGCCGGGGGCGCGGTGCGGGTCGTTTACCGCGAACGCATGCGGGAGGCCGCTCAGGAACAGTTCGAGGCCTTCGTGCGCGTCAATCTGGCGGCAGATTACCCGCCGGAGGTCGCCCGTCGTCTGCTGGAAGGCCCGCAATGGGAAGTCGTCATGCTGGAGGGGGAGGCTGCCGGCGAACTGGCGGAGACGCTGATGAGAACGCTGGTGCCTTTCATCAGCGGGGTGGTGCTCTACATCGGGCTGTTCATCGTCGGCGGCTACCTGATGCGCGCCGTCCTGGATGAGAAGGAAAACTGCACGATAGAGATTCTGGCGACCTCTATCTCGCCGGGGACCCTGATGACGGGCAAGGTGCTCGGCATTTTTGCCGTCGGCATGACCCAGGTGCTCGTCTGGCTGGGGATGGGGCTGCTCACCTTCCTGTTCTTTCGCGCCAATCTCCCCGATGTTCCCCCGCTGGACGTGGACTGGGGGTTGATGGCGCGCATCCTGGCCGTGCTCCTCCCGACTTTTGCGATGGTCTCCGGGCTGATGGCCGCGATTGGCGCTATGTTGAGCGATGCCAGCGAGGGACAGCAACTCACCGGCCTAGTGACGCTCCCCCTGATGCTCCCGCTCATGCTGCTGGCGCTGCTCATTCCCAATCCGGACAGCCCCCTGAGCATCGCCATGAGCATCTTCCCCCTGACCGCGCCGATGACGATGCTCCTGCGGCTCAGTTTTGGCGAGGTCCCGGAATGGCAATTCGCTCTCAGCACCGCCCTGCTGGCGCTTTCCGCAGTCGGCAGTATGTGGCTGGCCGGGAAGGTGCTGCGGATTGGGATGCTGCAATACGGACGCCGCCTGCGCCTGAAAGAAATTTGGCGGGGCGCGAGAGGGAGGGCTTGAAACATGCGGCGCACGCTCCTGATTTTCCGCAATGAACTCGTCACCACCCTGACCCGATTCTCCTTCTGGGTGGGGGCGCTGGGCATTCCCCTCCTGGGGTACGTCGCCCTGGGTATCAGCGTCATCGCAGGGGGGAGCCAGGCTTCCCAACTGAGCAAGACCGTCTCGGAGATAATCGCATCCCCCCAAGCGGAGGCGCGCATCGGGCTGGTGGACGAATCCGGGCTGCTCCAATCCCTGGAAAGCGCGCCCGCTCCGTACACCTTCGTCTTCTACCCCGATGAGGAGAGCGCCCTGCGCGCCTTGAAATCCGAGGCCATCCAGGCTTACGCCTACATCCCCGCCGATTATCTCGCCACGGGGCGGGCGCGCTACGTACAGGCCAAACTCTCCCTGAGCGAGACCGGCGACCCGAAGGATTACCTGGAATCCGCCCTTGCCGCCGCCCTGGTGGACGACCCTCGACGCGCCCGGATATTGCTCCACCCCCTGGGGAACCGGCAAATGGTCTCCCTGGCGGAGACGCCCCAGGCTGATGTGGAGCAAAACCCGTGGAGTTACTTCGTACCTTACGCCTTGGGGCTGGTGTTTTACATCGTGACGCTGGGCACTTCCACCACCATGCTCAACAGCATGAGCCGGGAGAAGAGCAACCGGATGCTGGAAAACCTTTTGACCGCGGTCACGCCGCGGGAAATTTTGACCGGAAAAATCGCTGCCCTGGGGCTGATTGGCCTCTTGCAGGCCCTCTTGTGGTTTGGGAGCATTTTCACCCTCGCCGCGCTGGGGGTGAGTGTTGCCCCCGCCTGGCTTGGAAACGTCTATCTGCCGCCCGCCCTGCTCTTGTGGAGTTTGGTGTTCTTCGTCCTGGGATATTTCTTCAACGCCAGTGTGATGGCGGTGGCCGGCGCGCTGGCCGATACGGCCCGTGAGGCTTCCCAGGTCAGCATGATAGTGATTTTGCCGGCTGTCATCCCCATGATGTTCAACACGGTGATTATCGAATCGCCGCACAGCGCCCTGGCGCTGGCTCTGTCGTTCATCCCGCCCACCGCGCCGATGACGCTCATCATGCGCCTGGCTGCCGCGCCGATTCCGTGGTGGCAGCCCCTCGCCGCCTCCCTACTTATGGCTCTCAGCGATTACCTGTTGATACGCGGCGCGGCGCGCGTCTTCCGCGGGCAAAACCTGTTGAGCGGCGGCAAAGTCACCCTCCGGCGGCTGGTTGCCGCATTCGGCGGGCGAGTCCCGTCTTAGTCAATCAGTCAGTCAGTCAGTTAGTCAGTTGGTCAGTTGGTCAGTTGGTCAGTCAGTCAGTCACCCAATCACCCAATTACCCGGTTCCCATCCCTCATGGAGGCACCAAAGTGAAACGTGCAGTCAGCATCAGTATCGGTTCGTCCAAACGCGACAAGGCCGTAGAAGTCGAGTTGCTGGGCGAAAAAGTCCGTATCGAGCGCATCGGCACGGACGGCGACATGGACAAGGCCGCCCAACTCTTCCGCGAACTGGATGGCAAAGTGGATGCTTTCGGGTTGGGCGGCGCAGACCTGGGCCTGATGGTCGAAGACACCCTCTACCCCCTGCGCCCCGTCTGGAAGATGATTGCCGATGTCAAACACACCCCCGTAGTGGACGGCGCCGGTTTGAAGAACACCCTGGAAAACCGCATCGCCCAGGCTTTGGAAGAGGAAGTCGGCGACTACCTCAACACCATCGGACGCCGCGCCCTGATTACCGGCGCTGCCGACCGCTGGGGGATGGCGACCTCCTTCGCTTACGGCGGCTACCAGTGCGTTTTCGGCGACCTGATGTTCGGGCTGGGCATCCCCATCGCCCTGCACGACATCAAAAACGTGCGGCAACTGGCGAAAATCATCGGCCCCGTGGTGGGCTATCTGCCCTTCGAGTGGCTCTACCCCACCGGCGAAAAGCAGGAGAAGCGCATCCCCAAGTGGGGCAAATACTACCAGTGGGCTTCTGTGATTGCGGGGGACTGCCACTACGTCCGCCGTCACATGCCCGACCACCTGAACGGGAAAATCATCGCTACCAACACCACCACCGACAGCGATGTGGAGATTTTCCGCCAGGCCGGCGTGAAATACCTGCTCACCAGCACCCCCGTTCTGGACGGACGCTCCTTCGGCACCAACATGATGGAGGCCGCTCTGATTGCCGTCTCTGGCAAGCGCCGCCCCCTGACGCGGCAGGAACTCAACGAGATGATTGACCAACTGGGCTTCAAGCCCCAAATTCGGGAACTGAACTAAAACATGGACGCCATTCTCACCGCCGGCGGCATCCCCAAACCCGGCGAACCGCTCTACGAAATCACCCGCGGGCAGCCCAAAGCCCTGCTGGATGTGGCAGGGAAGCCGATGGTGCAGTGGGTGCTGGATGCGCTCAACGCCTCCCGCCATGTGGAACACATCGTCGTCATCGGCCTGGAGGCCGACGCGCCCATCACCAGCGCGAAACCGCTCACCTTCCTGCCCTCCCGGGGGCACATGGTGGACAACATCCTGGCGGGGGCGAATGCCATTCTGGAGCGCTCCCCGCAGACGGAATACGCCATCGTCGCCTGCTCCGACATCCCCGCCATCACCGGCGCGATGGTGGACTGGCTGGCCGAGCAGGCCCTGGCCGACCCCGCCGACGCTTACTACACCGTCATCCGTCGCGAGACGATGGAGAAGCGCTTCCCCGGCTCGAAGCGCAGTTACACCCACCTCAAGGACGTGACCGTGTGCGGCGGGGACATCAACATCTTCCGCCCCTCCCTGGCGCACACCAACATCGAATTTTGGGATAAGGTCATCGAGTCGCGCAAGAACGTCTTCAAGCAGGCCGCCCTGGTGGGGTACGACACCCTCCTGCTGCTTCTCCTGCGTCAGTTGACCTTGCAAGCCGCCATCGAGAAAGTCACCCGCCGCCTGAATTTGCGCGGCAGGGCTATCGTCTCCCCCTACGCCGAGATGGGCATGGACGTGGATAAACCCTTCCAGTTGGAGATTCTGCGCGCCGACCTGGCCCGCCGCGCCGCCTGATGTCCGCCTTGCAGACTCTCTCCGCCCTGGACGCGGCCCTCTCCGCCAGGATGCGGGTGGCCGAGAGGCCCGGCGCGCTGCGCTCCCTGGCCGCGTTGCTGGCCCACTCCGGCGATTCCTGGTTCTGGTTTTTGGGGCTGGGGCTGCTGGCCGCCTTCGGCTCCGGCTTCTGGCGCTGGTGGGCTTCCCTGCTCTTCGTTGCCATCCTGGGGACCGCCCTGCTGGTGATGACGATAAAGTTCACCGTCCGCCGCAGCCGTCCCCAGGGCGAATGGGGACAAATCTACCGCCGCACCGACCCGCATTCCTTCCCCTCGGGGCACGCCGCCCGCGCCGCCCTGATAGCCGCCCTCACCCTGGGGACGGGGCCGCTGTGGGCCGGGCTGTTCCTCCTCCTGTGGGCGGCTCTGGTCGCTCTGGCGCGGGTCTCCATGGGGGTACACTACCTCTCCGACATCCTCGCCGGCGCCGCCCTGG
>DRKV01000026.1 GCA_011051635.1 Chloroflexota bacterium
AACCCCGCAACCCCTAACCCGCAACTCCCTAACCCCGCAACCCCCTAACCCCATGACCATCCTCACCCTCTTTGCCCACCCCGACGACGAAACCATGCTGATTGGCGGGACGCTCCGCCTGCTGGCCGAACAGGGCTGCGCGGTGCATTACCTGTGCGCCACCCGCGGCGAGGGCGGCGAAACCGGCGACCCGCCCCTGTGCCCCCAGGAAGAACTCGGAGACGTGCGCGAGCAGGAACTGGTCTGCGCGGTGCAGGCCCTGGGGGGACGCAGCCTCACTTTCCTGGGCTACGTTGACCCCCTGGTCGGCCCCGGCGACACCCTTTACCCCTACACCGAAGACCTGACCACCCTGGCCGGGCAGGTTGCGGCCAGCATCCGGCAGTTCCGCCCGGCAGCGCTGATTACCCACGGCAGCAACGGCGAATACGGACATCCGGCGCACATCCTCACCTGGCAGGCCGCCTTCATCGCCGTGCAGTCGCTGGGCGCAGAAGCCCCCGCCCTGTATTGCGTTTCGGGGACGTGGGAAGGACATCCCCGCCCCCGGATTGCCAACCGCGACCAGGAAGCCCACTTCGTGATAGACATCGCCCCCGTTCTGGAGCGCAAGGTGCAGGCCGCCCTGTGTCACAAAAGCCAGCACGCCCTCTTCACCCGGCGCACCTCGGAGAAACTCGGACGCCCCGTGAGCGTGGAGGAAGCCGTCGCTGCCATCTCCGTGGAGAGTTTGCACCGCGCCCTGCCCGCCGAAGGCCCGCTGGACGACCCTCTGGCGCAACGCCTGCGCCGCCTGCCTAACGTACAGACCCGGACGGTATGAGCCTCGCCTCCCTGCCCCGCCTGATGAACGCCGCCGGTTTCGGCGGCTGGGTTTGCCGCCCCGCCTGGCGCGGCCTGCTGGATGGATTCCTCACCAATCCGCTTTCGCGGCAAAAGCGGGCCCCGGCCCGCCCGCCGCGCTACGCGGAGGCCGCCGGGAGCATCCTGCTCCACACCGGGCATCCCAATCCGGGGTTGCGCGCCGCCCTGCGCCGCTACGCCGACGCCTGGGCGCGCAGTCCTGTGCCGGTCTGGGTGCATCTTCTGGCGGACGAATCCCTGGCGGAGGCCCTCGACCTGCTGGAGGAGAGCGGCGCGGCGGCGGGCGTGGAAGTGCGCCTCCCGCCGGGGTGCGACGCGCAAACCGCCCGGCGCATCGTCCGGGCGGCGTGGGGCAAGTTGCCGCTTCTGGTGCAAATTCCGTGGGAGAACGCCGCGGCGCTGGCAGAGGCCGTCTTCGAGACCGCGGAGGTGCCCGTCAGCCTGGGCGCGCCGCGGGGGGTGCGCTACCTGGAGGGGGGCGGGAGCCTCCGCGGGCGGGTGTACGGGCGGGCGCTCCTGCCGCAAGCCCTGGCGCTGGTAGAGCGCATCAGCGGGCGCGGCATCCCGGTCGTCGGGGCGGGGGGCGCGGTCACGCCCCAGGATGTAGATGCCTTCTTCCAGGCAGGAGCCGCCGGGGTGCAGGTGGATACCGTCTTGTGGCGCGGGGGGTTCAGCGTTCCATCAGGATGGTCACCGGGCCGTCGTTGAGCAGGGCAACCTTCATGTGGGCGCCGAACTCTCCGGTCTGGACGGGAATCCCAAAGGCGGCCAGTTGTTTGGCGAAGAAATCTACGAGGGGACGCGCCACTTCGGGAGGGGCAGCCTTCACAAAGGCCGGTCTGCGCCCCTTGCGGGTATCCGCATACAAGGTAAACTGGGAAACCACCAGGGCGGCTCCCCCCACATCCAGCAAAGAACGGTTCATCTTGCCCGCCTCGTCTTCGAAGACCCGCAGGTGGGCGATTTTCTTTGCCAGGTAGGCCGCGGTGGCCTCTTCATCCCCGTGAGCGACGCCCAGCAGGATGAGGAAGCCCGTCCCGATAGAGGCGATGGTGCGGTCCTCTACGCTGACTGAGGCGGAGGAAACCCGTTGCAGGACGACGCGCATGGTCAGGCCTCGTCGGAGAGCAGGTAAGCCGTCAGCCAGCGGGTGACGGCCAGGAGGGCATCGGTGTGGGTGCGCTCGTAGTTGTGGGAGGCATCCACGCCGGGGCCGATGAGCGCCACGGGGGCATCCAGGCCGGCCCGCCAGGCGGCCTCGCCGTCGGAGCCGTAGTAGGGGTAGATATCCACTTTGTAGGGGATGGCGTGCCGCTCGGCCAGGCGGCGCAGTTTCTGGCTGAAACCGTAGTGGTAGGGGCCGCCGCTGTCTTTGACGCACAGGGTGGCGTGGAATTCGTCCGAGGTCTGCCCCTCGCCCACGGCGGCCATATCCAGGGTGAGCAGTTCGGCGATGTCGGGGGGCAGCCCTGCCGCCGCTCCGTGCCCGACTTCTTCGTAGTTGCTGAACAAGAAGTACGTGGTACGGGAGGGCTGCGCCCCCGCGGCGGCCATGCTCTCGATGGCGGCCACGATGTCGGCGACGCAGGCTTTGTCATCCAGGTGGCGGGAGCGCACGAAGCCGTTGTGAACCTCCACTCGCGGGTCGAAAGCCACGAAATCGCCAACCCGTACCCCCAACGAGCGGGTTTCTTTGGCGGAGGTCGTCCGGGCATCCAGGCGGACTTCCATGCTGGCGTCGTTGCGCTTGGTATCGGTGACCTCGCTCCCGTAGACGTGGGCGGAGGCCTTCGCCAGGAGGAGGGCGCCGCGCACGGGTTCGCCCCCGCCGGCGAAGACGGTGCAGGCCTCGCCCTCCACCGTGTTCCAGGCAAAGCCGCCGATGCGCGTCAGGCGCAGGCGTCCGTTGGATTTGATTTCCTTGACCATCGCGCCGAGGGTATCCACGTGGGCGGTGACGGCGTGGGGCGCGCCGCTCTGCCGCCCTTCCCAGACGGCCAGCAGGCCGCCTTTGCGGGTGCGGCGCATCTCCAGGAAGGGGTAGCGGCGCAGGTAGTCTTCCACAAAGGCGACAGCCTGCTCCGTGTAGCCCGTCGGGCTGGGAATGTTGAGCAAGTCGGTCAGGAAGGCGAGCATTCCCTGCTCATCAATCGGGGGAAGCGTTTGCATGTTACTCTCCGGGGGAAATTGGGCAATTCAGCCCTGGGGGATTGGGCGTTCAGCGGGCGGGAGGGGCTCAAATTGGCCGTCTCC
>DRKV01000027.1 GCA_011051635.1 Chloroflexota bacterium
GCACCTCCGGCTCCAGGGTGTTGCGCAGGGTGTAGGTGACGGCCACCGTCCCGCCCGCCTGGGCTGTGGACTGGGCGCGGGTGAGTTGCAGGGCCGAGGATTCCGCCGGGAGGGCGAGGTCTGCGGACTGCGGGGCGGCGGCGGGGGCGGCCTGCGCCGCGGGACGGACGGCGGGGAGCATTCCGGTCAGCATGGAGAAGATGACCAGGAGGGAGAAGATGCGGTAGGCGGGGGAGACGGGACGGTACATGGGGGATTCCTTGTGGGTGGTGAGGTAGTTTAGGTAGTTGCTTGGTTGAATAGTTGAGTAGTGGGGTAGTTCTGCCCAATTTGGAGGATAAGTCACGAAGCGTCCGCCCGACAGGGCGGACGGGGTTGGCGAGGTGTCAGGGTGCGGGGGCATCTCCGGGGGGAGTTCGTTCCCCTGGTGTTTTCTTCTCTCTCGAGACGCGCAGAAAGAACATCAGGGCCTCCAGCGAGGAAAAACTGTGCAGTTCTCCGGTGGAGGGATTCTCCAGTTGGGCGCGCCAGGGGGAGACGGAATCCCCGCGCCACAGGCGAAGCATGTACGCGCGATAGTCGTCGGGGGACATAAGAAAGCGGGGGGGCAGGGGGTCAGCGTTCCAGCAAGGGCAGGAAGATGCGGTACTGGTCGTCGTTGAGGATGTAGCCGTAAGCAGCGCTGGTCGTGTACGGGACGCTGGGATTGCTCAGACTCAGGAGGAAGCGTTCATCTTCTTCCATTTCCGTATCGCCGATGACCTGGACGGTGACGTTGGCCCGGGTCTCTCCCGGCGCGATGTGCAGCGTACCGGAGATGGGGACGAAGTCCTCGCCTGCCTGGGCGCCGGTGTCGCCGAAAGCGGATTTGGTGGCGTAATCCGCCGTAACGGTGAAGGCCGCCGGGGTGCTGAGGGTCACGGTGAAGACCGCCGGGGTGTATCCGCTGTCCCCTTCCGGAACCTGCGGGCCGGGTTCCATGCGGAGGCGGGCTTCGTCGTCGTCGGTAATCGCTCCGGCGGCATCGGCGTCGGTGATGGCCGCGTTGACGGCGTTGCTCAGGTGGACGGAAAAGGTCTCGCCGGCGCCTTCGTCAACCACATCGCCGGTCACCTCCACGGAGATGTACTTCTCGGTCTGACCGGGGGTGAAGGTCAGCGTGCCGGCGACGGGGGTGTAGTCGCTGCCGGCCCGGGCGCTGCCGTCGGCGGTGGCGTAGTCCACGGTCACGGTGGAGGCTGCCGAGGGGGAGAGCGTCACCGGGAACTGCATTGCGCTGCTGCCGGTGCTGCCCTCCGGGATGCTCTGGTCGCCGATGCTGAGCGCGGGCAGGCCGTCGTTGTCCACGATGGTTCCGGTGGCTTCCGCATCCAGCAGGTCGACGGCATCCGCGGTGGAGAGGCGCACGGTAAAGGTTTCGTCGGGTTCGTCGTCGGTGTCGCCGGTCACGTCCACGGAGATGTACTTTTCGGCCTCGCCGGGGTTGAAGGTCAGCGTGCCGGAGATTGCGGTGTAGTCGCTGCCGGCCAGGGCGCTGCCGTCGGCGGTGGTGTAGTCCACCTGGATGGCGGTGGTGCTGGTGGGGGCGAGGGTCACGGTGAAGACGGCGCTCACGGTCACGCCGTCGCCCTCCTCCACCGCGGTGTCGGCGATGGAGACCTGACGGCGGGCTTCTACCGCTCCGATGTCGCAAACCGCGTTCCCGTCGCCGTCGCCGTCGTAGGGGCGGACGATGCCGCGGGCATCATTGGCGGGGCAGGCGGCGGAGTCTCCGGCGTCCACGGCGGGGCTGTCGGGCGTCAGGGCGCGGGTGGCGACGAAGCCGCCGTAATCGCCGAGCGGCATGAGCAGAGGGTCGGTGCCCTTTGCGTCGCCGCTCTGGTCGAAGGGGCAGGAGTAATCGCTGCTCAGGTTGTATCCCAGGGAAGTCAGGGTGCCGCCGCTCCCGCTTTTGCAGTTCTTACCCTGATTGTGGGCCAGGATGGTGTTTTTCAGCGTGACCACGGCGTTGCTGCTCACCGAGAGGCCGTTGTAGCCGTTCCCTGTCGCAGTGGAGCGTGTGTTATAGGCAATCGTGCTGTTTTGGATGGCGAGATGCACATCCGCACCCAGGATGTAGATGCCTCCAAAGTTGTCGAGGGCGTTGTTCCCGCTGACGGTGACGTTGGTCATCGTGATAGCGCCGGCGGATTGTGCGGTGAAGGCCGCTCCGGCGGCAGCCTCGTTGCCCGTGAGGGTTACCGCCTCCAGGGTAACGGTTATATTTGAGGTGCTGTATATCCCCCCGCCGTAATACCCCGTCGTGTTGCCGCTCAGGGTGGATTCCCGTATCGCTATCCGGACGCCGCTAAACCCCAGGATGTAAAGCGCGCCGCCGCCCGACCCTTGCGCCGCGTTGTACGCCAGGGTGCTGCGCGTAATGGTGATGTTTCCGTAGGCGTAGTTGTTGATGCCCCCGCCCATGTTGGTAGCCGTATTGCTCAGGATTTGCGTCCCCGTGAGGTAGAGGTTGCCGGTGTTGAAGATACCGCCGCCAGAGTGCCCGGCGTTGTTGTCGCTGACGACGACCTCTGTAAGCGTGAGATTCCCGCTGTTTTTGATGCCCGCTCCCGATGTCGCGAACAGGTCGCCGGAATCGGAGGTTTGCCCGTTTTGGATGCGCAGCCCGGAGATGGAGATATCCGCATCCGTCTCCAGGACGCGCCCGTTGCCGCCTCCGTCCACGACGGTGGCGTCGGCTCCCGCTCCGGAGATTCTCAGGTCCTTGAAGATTCCGATGCCGTACTCGGCGTAGGTGCCGGCGGCGATTTCGATGCTGTCGCCGTCGGAGGCTTTGGTGACCGCCATGCCGATGGTGGCGCAGGCCGTGGCGGGGGAGAGGCAGTCGTTGGCGTCGTCGCCGGCAGCGGCGTCTACATACCAGGTCGTCGCGGCGGGCGCGGCCTGCGCCGGCGCGGGGCCGCGGAGTATCCATGCGCCACCGATGAGCAGCAATGCGGCGATTCCGGCGGCGAGAAGGGGGAGAGGGGGTTTGTTCACGAGAGGCTCCTTTGGGGGGGGATGAGGTAGGGAGATGGGGAGGTGAGGAGATGGGGAAGATGCCCGCTTCCCCCATCACCCAATTACCCAGTTTCCCACTTACCCCGTCACCCAACCATGCTATAATCAGAAACACGGGCGAAACGACAATTAAGACCTTTTATATCCCCAAAACGCTTAGGAAACGCTCAAAACATGATTGCAGAACTCCGTATCTCCCTGCTGGGGGAAATCCGTCTGGAAAAGAACGGAGAGGCGCTGCGCGGTTTGCCCTCGCGGGCCGCCCAGGCCCTCCTGATTTACCTGGCCTGCACTCCCCGCGCCGTGCCGCGCGAGAAACTGGCCGAAATGCTGTGGGCGGAACGTTCCTCCAGGCAGGCGCTCACCAATCTGCGCACCATTCTGGCGCCTCTGCGGCGTGAGGCGGGCGATTTCCTGCTCATCACGCGCCAGACGCTGGCTTTCAACCGCGAAAGCGCTTACTGGCTCGATGCGGAGGCTTTCGAGACGCGCCTGCGAGATTTTTTGGGGCAGTCCGCCCCCCTGAACGCTGGACGGGCCGCAGAACTGGAAGAGATTCTGGCTCTTTACCGGGGGGATTTTTTGGATGGGTTTTACCTGCGCGACGGGCGCGGCTTCGATGAGTGGACTTCGGTGCAGCGGGAACGCCTGCGTCTCCTGGCCTACGAGGGCTTTCGCGCCCTGGCGACCTGGCAACTCGAAGCCGGGCAGTACCGGCGCGGCGTGGAAACCGCCTCCCGCTGGATGCGCCTCTCCCCCTACGACGAACACGCCTGCCGCACCCTGATGTGGCTGCTGACCCGTTCCGGGCAGCGCAACCTTGCCCTGCGGCACTACCAGCAGATGCAGCACACCCTCGCCGCCGACCTGGGAGTAGTCCCTGCCCCTGCCAGTCAGGATTTGTATGCCTACCTGCGCTCCGTGGAATTTCCTCCCCCGAACAACCTGCCGCCCCCAGCATCCTCTTTCATCGGACGCGCCGGGGAGGTCGCCTCTCTGGTAGAGACCTTGCGTGCCACTTTCCCCCGCCTGGTGACCCTGTCGGGGGCAGGCGGGATTGGGAAAACCCGTTTGGCCCTCGAGACAGCCCGCCGCCTGGCGCGGCGCTGGCCGGGACGCTTTCTGGATGGAATTTTCTTCGTTCCTTTGGAAGGTGCACCTTCCGCCGCTGCGGCAGCCGCTCGCGTGGCCGAAGCCGCCTCCCTGCGTCTGGAGGGGGCAGAATCCATCCGGGATGGGTTGGTCAACGCCCTGCGGGAACGCGAGATGCTGCTCATTCTGGATAACTTCGAGCGCCTGCTCACCCCGCAAGGCGGAGGCGCGGGACTGGCGGCTGCTCTCTTGAAGGGCGCCCCCAGGGTCAAACTTCTGGTCACTTCCCGCCAGCGGCTGAATTTATACGAGGAAACGGTCTTCGCCCTCTCGGGGCTTTCCCTGCCGGATGAAGCAAGTCCCCCGGAAGAAGCCGATGCAACGCGGCTCTTTCTCCAGGCGGCCCGCAAAACGGGCGGGGAACTCGCCCTCCGTCCCGAGGAACTGGCCTGTGTGGGCCGCGCCTGCCGTCTGGTGGACGGTATTCCCCTGGCAATCGAACTGGCGGCGGGCTGGGC
>DRKV01000028.1 GCA_011051635.1 Chloroflexota bacterium
AGACGCGGCCAGGTGTGGGCGGCCCAGTCTTCGGCGGGGATGGCGAAGCCGCCCAGGTGGGCCTCGATGAATTCCGCCAGGACGCGGCTTTCGGGGAATTTGGGACGGCTCAGGTAGGCGAAGGGCAGGCCGGCGCGGTAGGCCTCCGCTACGGTGCTGTACCCGGCTTTGGCAAGGATGAAATCGGCGGCGGCCACCAAGTTGGGATGGTAACAGCGCTCCCGCGGCGGGGTATAGAGGCGCGGGGCAGGCGGCAGGCGCTCCCCGCCGGGCAGGAGGACGTGGAGACGGGGGTAGCGGCGCAGAAGTTCCCGGACGGGCGCGGCAGGCAGCCTTTCTCCCAGGGAGAGCAGCAACAAGGGGGCTTCGGCGGGCACCCCCAAAGCCAGGCGCGTCTCCCGCCGGGATTTTTGGGGACGCCGGGCAATCGGGGGGAGGGTCGCATCCGCCGCGGGGTGCGGGGCGCACAACGGGCGGGTCTGGATGTGTACCTCCGCCTGCCCGAAAATCGGCTCCAGAATTTGCGCATAGTCAGTAAGTGGGGAGGGGTTTCCGTAGTGGCGGTAAATCCAGTCCCAGGTGAAGTTTTCCACCAGGATGGCGGGCAGCCCCGCACGGTGGGCGGCGGCAATCCCCAGGGGCGAGATGTCGCACAGGACGGCTTCGCACCCCCGCAGAGATTTTGCCAGGGCATCCAGCCGCGCCGGGGAGGGGGGATACAGGCGCGCTAGCGCCCGCCGCGTGGCAGGGACGTCTTCCTCCAGCGGGGATTTCTGTACCAGGCCGACGTCGCTCTTCAGGCGGTGATAGGTGAAGGTTCCGGCGGGCAGGGAGGCGGCGAAGAAGGCAGGCGGCACGGTGGTGAAGATGCGGAAGCGTGTCTGCGGGCGGCGCTGCAGGAGGGCCTCCATTACGGCGCAGGCGCGGGCCGCGTGTCCGTAGCCGTGGGGGGAGATGAAGAAGGCGAGCATGGGGAAAGTGTGCAGGCGTGCAAGTTTGCAAGTGGGGGAGTGGGCAAGTGGGGCACGCTGTACGATGTACTCTGTGTGATTACGCTTCCCCCTCAAATCTGTACCCGAACAGGGCAATTTCCTCGGCATAGCGGCGGGCGACGATGGCGCGGCTGCGCTCATCGTAAACTTCCCGATACGAGGGGCCTCCGCTGCGTATCAGATGCGGCAGGTTGGCATCGGGGAGCCCCAGCCGGGCGCTGACGCGGGCGAAATCCTCTTGCAGGCGCTCGAAACGCCCAATGAAATCCAGCGGGATGTTACCGCGACAGTCGCGCAGCCAGTAGAGTTGGGGGCGCAAGGCCCAGGTATCCAGGTATTGCTCCACGAATTCGGGAAAGGAACACTCCGGCGGGACTCCGAGTTCCTCCTGGTGGAGAGGGTCCTGCATCACGTTTTTGTACCAGGAATGTACCCGCGCCCACGGATTACGCACGAAAGAAAATTTGAAGTAAGAGCGGTACTGCTCCGGGGTAAGAAAATCGCGCCCTTGCAAGCGGTATTTGAGACGCTTGAGGACAATGTTTCGTTTTCCCTCACGCCATAAAGCGAGGTGTTCGCCGAGGGTAAGCGGCTGGATGTGGCACAAGGCGCGGTGGTCTTGCTGGTTGCGCCCTGTGGTGACCTGCCTCCCCAGTTTGGTCTCGATGCTGCTGCCTGCCGTCTTAGGGATGTGGATGAAGACACAGCGGTACGTGTGGGAAATCATCGGATGGGAACACCTCTCCGTGTTTCAGATGGATGGTGCCAGGAAAGCGCTCAGCGCCCCCAAAGATGCCCCCGCAAGCACGTCCAGGGGGTGGTGAACGCCCAGGGCGATGCGTCCCAGACTGACCAGGGCGGCCAGGCCGTACCACAGGGGCGCGGTGGCAGGGAAGAAGCGGGTGTAGGCCAGCGCCAGAAACCAGACCCGCAAGGCGTCTCCGCTGGGGAAGGAGGGGTCGTGCGGTTCGCGGGGCTGCTGCATGGATACCCCTTGCAGGGCTGCGAAGGGGCGCGGACGCCCCAATGTCTGCTTGACGAGACGCTCCACCAGGGCGGCCAGGCCGAGCGCCAGCCCCAATTTGCCCCAGCGCAGATAATCTCCGCCGGCGAAAGGGGCCAGCAGCAGGAGGGCGAGCAGCGCCGCGGGGGTGCGCCCCAGATGCCACAGGGCGCGGAAAGCCGCTATCCACGGGGGGCGGCTCAAGGGGCGGTGGAGAGCCAGAAAGGCGCGCTCGTCCAGGCGGGCGACGGGCGGGAAGCGGTAGGCAAATCCAAGCAGGAAAAGGGTCAGGAGGGCGGCGGTCACGGCATCTCCGCAAACAGGTCAGGCCAGACGGGGTAATACATCAGCCATTGCTCCGGGGCGCGGCGGATGAAATCCTCCAGGCGGGCGAGGACGCGCTCGGCGTTGTGTCGCAGCGAGGCCGCCTGGTCGGGGAAGACCGGCTCGGCGACAAAGACTTCATAATGCCCGTCAGGATGCTGGTGGGCGGAAATGGGCAGGATGGGGACGCCGGCCTCCAGCGCCAGTTTGACGTACCCGGCGGGCAAGGCGGCGGGATGCCCGAAAAAGGTCAGCGGCTTGTCCCGGTAACGGCGGCTGGGACGGTCTACGGCGGTGTAAACGTAACCGCCCTGCCGCATGAAGGCTACCGCCTCCTGGAGGGTCTCAGCCCCTACGGGGGTGATGCGCAGGTTGGTGCTGGCGCGGATGCGGTTCTGGATTTCGTATCCCCCGGTCGGTTCGCCGTAACTGAGCACCTGCCCCTCCATCCCGTGGAAGGCCAGCCCCAGGAGGGCAACGTCGAAGTTGCTGGTGTGGGCGGCTACGACCAGCGCGCCCCGCTCCCTGCTGCGGCTGCCCGCTATCAGACCCTGCATTCCCTCGGTGGGCGGGGTAAGGCGCTTGATGGCCTCGGGGTCGTTGAAGTGATGATACAGGTCGTAGATGCAAACCCCGGCGTGCCGCAGGACGGCGCGTACCTGGGCGGTAGGGTCAGGGAGGTTCTTGTCATGCACGACCCACTGGTTGAGACGGATAGCCCTGACGAGAGAACTGTGCCGCTGGCGGGAAACCAGAGCGGCCAGGAAATCCGCCACCCGGTAGCCTGTCCTGGGCGGCAGGGTGCGTCCCAGCCACAGGGCGAAGTTGACCCCGTACTTGCTGTTGATGAAGGTTTGCAGGCGGGTGTTCTTCTTGGGCATGGGAGGGGAGTGGGGAGATGATGAGGTGAGGAGATGATGAGGTGATGAGATGGGGAGATGATGAGATGGGGGGATTGGCGGCAGTTGTTCAGTACCTTTTCAGCGTAAATCAGCGGGAATCAGCGGCATCTGCGTTCCTCAAGCGCATGGTCAGCCGGGAACCTCGCTGAACAACTGCGGCCAGACGGGGTAATACATCAGCCACTGGGAGGGGGCCATGCGGATGTACCCCTCGATGATGCCGAGTACCTTTTCGGCGTTTTCCCGGACCGCGTCTTCGTCTTCGTGGTGGCCGGGGATTGCGATGGGGTCCGAGACGCGCAGCCCGTAAGTGCCGTCCGGCTTGCCGAAAGCAGTCGCCACCAGAATGGGGACGCCGCCTTCCATCGCCAGGCGCACGTAGCCGTAAGGCAGGGGGGCCGGATGCCCGAAGAAACGCAGTTCGGGCTTGCGCCGCTTGCTGGGGCGGTCTACGGCAGTGACCACGAAGCCGCCCTCCCGCATGGTGCGGACTGCTTTCCGCAGGGAGGCCTCGTTGACCGGCGTAATGTCCAGCCCGGTCTCGGCGCGGATGCGGTTCTGAATCTGGTAGCCGCTGGTGGGCTTGGCGTAGGTGAGCACCTGGGCATGCAGGCCGCGGTAGGCATTCGCCAGCAGGACGACATCGAAGTTGCTCAGGTGAGGGGCGACCACGAAAGCGCCGAAACTTTTATCCCGGCTCCGCGCCACCAGTTCTTCGGAAATTGGCGTCTCCGGAGCGAGGGCCTTTAGCCTTTCCGGATGGCGCATGTTGCGGTACAGGTCGTAAACGCAGCGCCCGGCGTGCTGCAATACCTCGCGGGCGGCCTGGTCCAGTTCTTCGGCGGTGGCGTTCTCGCCGCGGACCACCCACTGGTTGAGGCGGATGGACTGCACCAACGGGCTGGAACGATTGGAAACCAGGGTGTTGGCAAGCCAGCGCGCCAAACGCGCCGCTTTGTAGGCAGAAAGGCGGTGCGCCAGCCAGATGGCGAT
>DRKV01000029.1 GCA_011051635.1 Chloroflexota bacterium
ACTACCAGGCCACCAGACTACCGTCCGGCCAAGGAGGTGACTATGAGTGAGACACCGGTCATCGAGACCTACGGTTTGACGAAAAAATACGGCGATTTCACCGCCGTGGAAGACCTCAACCTGGAGGTGCGCGGCGGAGAAATCTTCGGCCTGCTGGGGCCGAACGGCTCCGGGAAGACCACCACGATTTTGATGCTCCTAGGGTTGACCGACCCCACCCGCGGCGTGGCGCGCGTTTTGGGTTTCGACCCCACCCGCCAGCCGCTGCAAGTCAAGGCGCACGTGGGCTATCTGCCCGACCAGGTGGGCTTCTACGATGAACTCACCGCCCGCGAAAACCTGACCTACACGGCCAAACTCAACGGCCTGCCGCGCCCCGAAGCCCGCAAACGCATCACGGAGGCGCTGGGGCGCGTCGGGCTGAGCGAGGTCGCCGACAAGCGGGTGGGGACCTTCTCCTTCGGGATGCGGCACCGCCTGGGAGTGGCGGATATCCTCATCAAGCAGCCGCAAGTCGTCATCATGGACGAACCCACCCAGGGGCTGGACCCCCAGGGGGCGCACGAATTCCTGCAACTCATCCGCAGCCTGAAGGAAGAGGGCATCACCATTCTGCTCTCATCCCACCTGCTGCATCAGGTTCAGGAAATCTGCGACCGGGTAGGGCTGTTCCATCGCGGGCATCTGCGCCTGGTGGGGACGGTTCCCGAACTGGGGCGGCAGGTACTCGGCAAGGCTTACCGCATCCGTCTGCAGGCGCAGGGAGACCCCGAAGCGCTCGCCGCGGCGTTGCGCGCCATCCCCGGCGTGACCGAGGTACGCACGCCTCGCCCGGAGGCTTACGAGGTGGACGCCGAGGAAGACCTGCGCCCCGAGACCGCCGAGGCCATCGTGCGGGCGGGAGGCCGCCTGCTGGGGCTGGAGGTGGAGACCCAGAGCCTGGATGCCATCTACAACCACTACTTCCAGGAGGTGGAACATGAAGCCATCCACTGAGCAGCGCAAACGGGAAGGCTCGCCCTGGACGGGGTTGTGGGCCGTGGTAGGCAAGGAAATGGCCGACCACCTGACCAGCGCCCGAATGCAAATCCTGGAGGTCCTCATCATCCTGACGGCGGGCGGGACGGTTTACGCCGCCATCCAGAACCTGAAGACCACCATCGGGCAGGACCGCTTCATCTTCCTGAAGTTGTTCACCACCGCCAAAGACCCCCTGCCCGCTTTCGTGGGCTTTCTGGGCTTCCTCGTGCCACTGATTGCCATTTCGCTGGCCTTCGATTCCATCAACGGGGAATTCAGCCGCCGCACGATGTCGCGCCTGCTGGCGCAGCCCATCTACCGGGATGCGCTCCTGCTGGGCAAGTTCCTGGGCGGGCTGTTCACCCAGGCGCTGGTGTACGCCGCCATCTGGCTGCTCATCATCGGCCTGGGGCTGATTGGGCTGGGCGTGCCTCCCAACGGGGAGGAGGTCATCCGCATGGTGTGGCTGCTGCTGGCGACGGTGGTGTACGGCGGCATCTGGATGGCGCTGGCGATGATTTTCTCCATCCGGTTTCGGCAGCCCGCCACGGCAGCCCTGGCTTCCATCGCCGTGTGGCTCTTCTTCCTGGTCTTCTGGGATATGCTGGCGGGCATCCTGGCACAGGTGCTCAGCCCAATCCGTTACGGCCTGCCGGAGGAGCAAATCCGCTTCATCCAGACGGGGCTGGCGTTGAGCCGCATTTCGCCCAACACCCTGTATACCGAAATCATCGTCGCCCTGACGCAGCCCTCCATCCGCTCGCTGGGGCTGGTGCTGCCCTCGCAATGGCAAGGCGCCATCTTGGGGACACCGCTCCCCTGGGGGCAGAGCGTGCTGCTCATCTGGCCCCACCTGACGGGGCTGATAGCCGCCACGCTGCTGCTCTTCGCGGGGGCTTACGTCATGTTCCAGCGGCGCGAGGTGCGGGCGTAGGAGGCAGTTTGAGTGCCAATCGAGGCGGCGGTCGTGTGAAAAGTGACCGCCGCCTTTTTTTGCCTCAATCACATTCAAAATAACGAATGTCACCCCCACCCAGTGACATTTGGGCGGCGACAAGGCGCGCAGCGATGCTACAATTACATTCAGAAGATTGAATGTTTCGACCAATGAACGAATACCTTTCAGAAATTCAAATCTTGAAAGCCCTGGCGCACCCCGTCCGCATCGCCATTCTGGAGATTTTGCGAAACGGCGAGCAATGCGTATGCCACTTCGAGGCTGTTTTGGGGATGCGGCAGGCCTACATCTCTCAGCAGTTGATGGTGCTGCGCCGGGCCGGAATTGTCGCCAGCCGCCGCGAGGGATGGAATCATTATTACCGTGTCCGCAAGCCCGAAATTTACGCGGTTCTGGATGCCGTTTACGAGATAACCGGCACGACCGCCGGCAAGCCAGTCTCCGCTCCGGCGGCATGTACCTGTCCCCGCTGCCGGGAGGACGCCGCCCACCAGGGGCTTGTTTTTACGCCCTCGCCCAATGACCCCTGAGAACAAACCCAAAATGACGCATCTCATCCAACTGTACGGTACTCCGCAATGCCGCCGTTACAAGCGGATGCGGCAACGCGTCCTGCAGGCGATGAAGAAAGCCGACATCCCCTACCGTCTGGAGGAAATCACCGATTCCGGGCGGCTCTCCCGCGACAACCCGCTCCGTCTGCCGCGGCTGGTACTCGACGGGCGAGAGATAGCCGTCCAAAACGTGCCGACAGCGGAGGAGATTTTGCGCCACCTGAGCACCCTGCAAGCAGAAGAGAGCACTTCCCTGTAATCGCGCCCCCCAGGCACCCTCTCCCGCTCTTGCGCGGGGTATATTTTGGCCTCAACACATTCACAAAAAGGAATATAAAAAATGACGGAAAACTCCATACCTGCTCCCCAGGAAAACGCCCTCACCCGCCGCAAGGATGCCCGCGCCTGGGGTGTGGTAGCGGGCGCGGCTCTCATCTGGCTCCTCTTGTATAACCTCATCCACCCGCTGGCGAACTGGCTCGCCTACGGCATGTTCGCCCAGCCGGAAGGCTCGCACCTGGGCGAATCGCTGGCCTTCTTCTTCTATGACGTGCCCAAAATCATCCTCCTGCTGGGCGGGATGATTTTCCTGATTACCGTGCTGCGCTCTTTCTTCACTACCGAGCAGACCCGGGCCTGGCTGGGCGGTAAACGAGAGGGAGTGGGGAACGCCCTGGCGGCGCTGTTGGGTGTGGTGACGCCTTTCTGCTCCTGCTCGGCAGTCCCGCTTTTCATCGGGTTCGTCGAATCGGGCATTCCGCTGGGCGTGACCTTTTCCTTCCTGACCGCCACTCCCGTGGTCAACGAGGTGGCGCTGGTGATGCTCTTCGGGCTGTTCGGCTGGAAAGTCGCCGGGCTGTACCTGCTCAGCGGGCTGATGATTGCCGTCATCGCCGGAATAATCATTGGCCGCCTGCACCTGGAGCGCTATGTGGAGGATTTCGTCTGGCAAATCAAGGTAGGGCAGGCCGCTCTTGAAGCGGTGAAACCCACCTGGAGCGAGCGCTTCCAAAGCGCCTGGGAGAGCACGGAGGAAATCGTCGGCAAGGTGTGGCTGTACGTGGTGGTCGGTATCGCCATCGGGGCCGGGATTCACGGTTACGTCCCCGAGGACGCCATGGCCCACATCCTGGGGAAGAACACCTGGTGGAGCGTCCCGGCGGGTGTGCTGTTGGGCGTGCCGCTTTACTCCAACGCCGCGGGGGTGATTCCGGTCGTCCACGCCCTGATGGAGAAAGGCGCCGCCCTGGGCACTGTCCTGGCCTTCATGATGTCCGTCGTCGGCCTCAGTCTGCCGGAGATGGTCATCCTGCGGCGGGTGCTCAAACCGCAGTTGATTGGTATCTTCATCGCCATCCTGACGGTGGCCATTATTTTTACCGGCTATTTGTTCAATCTGGTGTTGCTGTAGCCAGGCTTCAGACTTCCGAAGTCTTGAAGACTTCGGAAGTCTGGCCGAAAATCAAGGAGAACAACCATGACCACAATCAAAATCCTCGGAACCGGCTGCCCGACCTGTCAACGTTTGCTCGATGATGTGATGAACCTCGTGGCGACGAATCAATGGGATGCCAACGTGGAATACGTCACCGACATCCCCGCCATCCTGGCCTATGGAGTGATGAGCACCCCCGCCTTGGTGGTAAACGAGAAGGTCGTCGCCGTCGGGCACCCTGGCCCGGCAAAGGTGGCATACTTGATTCAACAGGCCATAACCGCATGAAATGCCTTTCTTGCCTCTGCCTCCCATCGGCAGTGGACGGTTGTCTGTGCGGGGGCGCGGACTGGAAGAAACGCCCGCCGCCGCGTGAGAGACTCTCCTTTCGTTTTCGGAACAATCCATCTCCCAACGATAACCGGAGGTTTTCTCATGCTCAAGAAAGTGCAGCAACACCTTAAACGCTATCTGCTGCTCTACGTCTCTATCGCTATGGCGCTGGGCTTGCTCCTGGGACACCCCCAGGCGGTCTGGACGAAGGCGCACAAGGCCGAGATAAAAGCGCTCACGACGGTCGTCGTCTTCTTCATCATCTACCCGATGATGGTCAACCTGAAACTGGAATCCCTGGCGAAAGCCGGGCGCAACTGGAAAGGGTTGACCCTGGCGCTGGCCTACAACTTCCTGTGGGCACCCATCTTCGGCTACCTGCTTGCCAAAGGCTTCCTGCACGACCCCCTGCTGGCGCTGGGCTTCTTGCTGGTGATGGTCGTGCCCTGCTCCAGCATGAGCATCGGCTACACCGGCCTGGCCGAAGGCAACGTAGAACTGGCTACGGTCACCGTGGCGCTCAGTTTTCTGGTCGCCGTGGTTGCCGTCCCGCTGTGGATGAGCATCTTTGCCGGGCAGTACGAGGTGACCGTGCCCATCCACGATATGCTGATGTCCATCCTGGAGGTGCTGATTGCCCCCATGGTGCTCGGCTACCTGACCCGTCTGGCGCTGGTGCGCCGCTACGGAGAGAAGAAGTACCGCGAGTGGCAGCCGTTCTTTCCCTCGCTCTCGCTGCTGGCGATGTTCGCCATCGTCTTCGTGATTTTCTTTGCCAAAGCCACCGTCATCGTAGACAAGTGGCAAACTGTCCTGCTCTTACTGGTACCCGAAACCCTGTTCTTCCTGGTGACATTGAGCATCATCACGTTGCTCAACCGCTGGATGCACATCCCTTACGAAGAACACATGGCGCTGGTCTTCGCCAGCGCGGGCAAGAACAACGGCACCGCCATCGCCATCGCCGCGACGGCCTTCTCTCCGCTGGTGGCCGTCCCGGCGGCGGTCATGCCGGTCTTTCAGATTTTCTTCCTGGTGACTTACCTCAAACTGGCCGACCCTCTGGGAAGGTATTTCGGCCTTGAGGAAGGCATCCTTTCGGAGGCAAGGAGCTGAGCCATGTTCAAGCGGATTCTGTTCGCCACCGATTTTTCACCCCACGCCGAGATTGCCAAGCGCGTCGCCATGCGCCTGGCACAGGCGGACGACAAGCAACTCTGGGCTGTAGCCGTTCTGGAAGAGTGGGAAGAACCGCTCACCGAGGCGGATGAACCCCCCATGGTCTCCCCCGCAACGTGGGAGCGCGAACTGGAGAAGGAGCAACAAGCCCTGGAGCGGCAGGAAGAGCGCCTGCTCGACCGGGACGTGGCCGAAATGGAGGCCGAAGGCATCCGCGTTCACAAAATCCTGCGCGAGGGCGACCCGGCGGAGGAGATTGTGGCCGCAGCACAGGAAATCGGCGCAGACCTGATTGTGGTCGGTTCGCACAGCAGGCGCAATATCTGGGACATCGAAATGGGGAACACGGCGGCGAAGGTCGCCAAAAAGGCCCCCTGCCCGGTGCTGGTCGTCTCCCACCGCCCGCCGCATCCCGGCCCGGAACACGAACGCATCCTTTTCGCCACCGATTTCTCTCCCCACGCCGAACAGGCTTTCAAGATAGCCCTGACCCTGGCAAAAGAAACCGAAGGGCGTATCTGGCTGGTGAGCGTCATCGAGCCGGGGGAGGAGATTCCCATGCCGCCGGGCTTCGTCGTCGAAGCGCCGGATGCGGAAGTGCGAGAACTGGAGAAAGAACTGCGCGCCGATGTGGAGGCGAAAGTACGCCGCAACCTGGAGGTCCTGGCGCAGCAGGCCAGCGATGCGGGCGTCAAGACAGAGATTTCGATTCGCCACGGCCATATCGCAAAAGAAATCCGCAAAGCCGCTGTGGACGTGGAGGCCGACGTAATTGTGATGGGCACCCACAGCCGCCGCAGTTTATGGGATAAACTGCTCGGCAACACCTCCCAAAACGTGGCGCAGCACGCCTCCTGCCCCGTACTCCTGGTTTCGCATACGACAAACAAAAGACGGCCCACCTGACCATGAGCATCCACCTTTCCAAGGACATCGTGAAATGGCTGCAACAAAAAGCACCCTAAACTACCACGTCAGCGTCACCGTGCAGGACGAGTCCCGCGCCGTGGCTGAGGCGCGCGGGCACGCCATCACCCTCAACGTCAAAAAGGGTGGCGGGGAGGCAGGCTTCAACGCCGCCGAGACCCTGCTGACCGCTCTGGGCGCCTGCA
This sequence comes from Chloroflexota bacterium, assembly GCA_011051635.1. Lineage (GTDB taxonomy): Bacteria > Chloroflexota > Anaerolineae > Anaerolineales > DRKV01 > DRKV01. Next base: position 6,592 of record DRKV01000029.1, read on the forward strand.
TCCTGACCAATGTCAACGCCATCGGGGCGAAAATGCGTTTGGACATCCGCTCCGCGCGCATCGAATTCGATGCCGTGCGCCGCGACGAGCCGCCCGCGCTGACCGAAATCCGCTACCGCCTGATTCTGGACAGCCCGGAGCCGCGCCCAAAACTGGAAGAACTGCACGCTCTGTGCATCAGGTGGGGCACGGTGACCAACACCCTCATCCACGGC
>DRKV01000030.1 GCA_011051635.1 Chloroflexota bacterium
CAGATTTTTTAGGGCGTGTTGGAGCGCGGGATTTTCTTCGATAGGGATGGGGCGGATTTCGATGGTCGGGAAGCAAATCGGCTCCAACCCCGCGGCGCGCATCAGGCGGGCGAGTTCGTGAGCGTCCGGGAGGGGGCGGGTGATGAGGGTACGTCTCATTAGTCGGGTAGCCGGTTAGTCGGGTAGTTGGGTAGTCGGGTAGTCGGGTAGTCTGCTGGTCTGCCGTCTGTGTCCTGTCGCCCGTCGTCTGTGGTCTGTTGTCCGTCGTCTATTGCCCACCGCCCAACAACTCCGCCGCGCCCCGGGCGAGGGCTTCCTCCGCCAGCCGTTGACCGAGGGCGCGCGGGTCGTTGCCGCTGCCTTCCACGCGAATGATGCGTCCCCCGTCCGGTGCGCCAACCAGACCGCTCAGGGTTAGACAGTGGACGGTGGACGATAGACCGTGGCCGACACTCTGTGGTCTACCGTCTACGGTCAATCGTCCAAACGCGCCGACCGGCACGGAACAGCCGCCGCCCAGCCCGGCTAAAAAGGCGCGCTCCGCCGTCACCGCGCGGGCGGTCTCTTCGTCGTGGATAGCCGCCAGCAGGCGCAGGGTTTCTTCGTCGTCGGCGCGGCATTGTATTGCCAGCGCGCCTTGTCCGGGCGCGGGAAGCATCTCGTCCAGCGTAAGCAGCACCATCCGTTCCCCGAGTTCGGTGTCGAGACCGAGCCGCTGAAGTCCCGCCGCGGCGAACACCACAGCGTCGTACCGGCCTTCGAGCAATTTTCGCAGGCGGGTTTCCACATTGCCGCGGATGGACTCAATTTGCACATCCGGGCGCAACGCCAAAATCTGGGCCGCGCGGCGCAAACTGGATGTGCCCACCACCGCTCCGGGCGGCAGACTTTCCGGCGTGAAGCCCTCTTGCGAGACCAGCGCATCGCGCGGCTCGGCCCGCTTTGGGATGGCGCCAATCGTCAGCCCGGGCGGCATCTCGGTCGGCAAATCCTTGAGCGAATGCACGGCTGCCTGGACGCGATTTTCGCGCAGAGCGGCCTCCAGTTCGGCGGTAAAAAGTCCCTTGCCGCCAATCAGCGGCAGCGGCTTATCGAGAACGCGGTCGCCGCGGGTGACGATGACCTCGGTCTCGCAGGTCAAGCCAGGCCAGGCGGCTTGTAGTTGTTGCGCCACGTAGCCCGTTTGCCAGCGGGCCAGATTGGAGGGGCGGGTGGCGAAGGTTAGTTGCATGGTTGGGTAGTTGGGGAGTTAGGTAGTTGGGTAGTCGGGGGGTCTGCCGTCTATCGTCCACGGTCTATCGTCCAAGCCAAAGAGGGCGCGGGCTGCCGTGGCGTACTCGGAGGCATGGGCACTGCCGGCTTCGGCTCGCAGGCGCTGGATGACCGGGGCCATCAATTTCTTGACCAGCGCCTGGGTCATCTTCTCCACGCGCTTGCGCTCGGCGGGATTCAATGTCGGCAGGCGGCGCAAGGTCTTTTCCAATTCGGCTTGCCGGATGTCCTCAGCGTAGGCGCTCAATTCGGCAATCAGAGGCAGCATCTTCAGCGATTGCAAGTAAGCCTCAAATTTGGACAATTCTTCTTCCAGGATGGCCTCCACGTGCGGTATCTGACGGTGACGTTCTGCCAGGGCATCTTGCAACTGATGGTCGAGATTGTCCATATCGTACAGCCGCACGCCGGGGATTTCATCTGCGGCGGGGTCAATATCGCGTGGTACGGCGATGTCAATCATCACCAGCGGGCGGTTGCTCCGCTGCGCCATGATTGCGGCGACGCTCTCCGCGCGAATGAGGGTGTGCGGTGCTCCCGTGGAACTGATGAGGATGTCAGCGCGCAGCAAGGCCTCCTCCAGGCGTTCGAAGGTGGCGATTTCTGCTCTCCAGCGTTCGGCCAGCGGACGGGCGCGAGTCAAAGTGCGGTTGACGACCAACACCCGCTCCGCGCCGCGCTTCCGCAAGGCTTCGACCGCCAGTTCGGCCATTTCTCCCGCCCCCAGGACCACAATTTGCGCCCGATGCACATCGTGTACGGCGCGCTCGGCCAGACGGGCGGCCAGGGAAGCCACCGAAGCAGGGTTGTGGCTGATGCGTGTCTCGGCGCGGGCGCGCTTGCCGGTGTGAATGGCACTCTGGAACAGGCGGTTGAGCAGCGAACCGACCGTACCCTGCCCGCGGGCGATTTCCAGGGCATTGACCACTTGCCCCAGGATTTGCGGCTCGCCGATGACCAGCGAATCCAGGCCGGCAGCCACGCGAAACAGGTGCCTGGCGGCTTCTTCATCGCGGTAGTGGTACAGGTGAGGGCGGAGCGCCTCAGGTGCAATCCCCCGTGTCTCGCTCAAAAAATCTACCAAACTTCCGGCGCTTTCCTCCGGCGTCACGGCGTAGAGTTCCACCCGATTGCAGGTTGCGATGATGACCATTTCGGAGATGCTGTCGAACCCCTCTCCACACCCCAAACGGGAGAGGGCGGCCTGGATTTGCTCTGGGGTGAAGGCCAGTTGTTCCCGAATGGTCAGGCTGGCTGTGGTGTGATTCAATCCTGTGCAATGAATGGGCATGGACCTTCTCTCCGCTTCACATTGTGCTGGAAGTCACAAGGTAGCGCGTCTCCATTGTAGAGGGCGCGATGCACCTTGCAAATGCAAGTTCGGGGAGGTTTGGATGAGGAGGGGATGAGAAAATGAACACAGGCCGCCTGGAACAGGCGGCCTGTGGGGAGAGGAGGCTATGCAGGAGAGGGAATCAGCGGAGCAGCCCCCCTTTACGGCGGATTCTGTGCCCCAGGAGCAACGCGCCCCCAAAAAGGAGGCCCGCTCCCGCCACCCCCAAAGGCGGAACCGCCTCCGGACGAGCGCGTAAATTCGTCAGGGTAATGGCTGTGGGGTTGTAAACGATGGTATCATCATCACTGTTGTGACCGCTGAACGTCCATTTGGAAAAGGTGGATACGTTGTAAATCGTCAGCAAGTTGATGCTGGTGTTCCAGTCATAATTGTAATAACCCTCCGGACAATGCCATGTGCCGCCAGCCCAGGTGCATTGTGTGTCGGGTGCAGAGGGCATCAATTGCCAGGATGAACCATCCCAGCGCGAAAGAGTCAGCCTGTTTTCACTCATGAAAAGGAGTTCGTTGGGCGCAGATTGCGCTTTGCTGCGAACCGGTGTACCGTCAAGGTGTCGTGACGCAGTACCGTCCTCATAAGCAAAATTAAGGTTGACGGCCATTCCGGGGCAGGCATCGGCGTTGAACTCATACGCCCGGCGGGAAGGCGCCCCCTGGGTGGTGGGAATGCGGTTGCCCATGACTTGCACCACGACATCACAGCCCCCCGCA